>NZ_MVKA01000019.1:0-68029 GCF_002042905.1 Geobacillus sp. LEMMY01 | reverse complement strand
TACAATATATAGTTTTGTTMGGGCGTTTTTCGTGTATATATGGTGATCAGAAAGGGTGTCCCGTTACTTTTGGGACACCCTCCGGCGTTCTTGTTCGAGGGAAGAGGCAGAAAAGCTTGTGTTCAGCCATATGATTCTGTGTTTTTTAGTAAAATAATGGATAATCAACACTCGTGATTTGACAATTGAAACGGCGTTCTCGGGCCGCAATCCAAAATGGCCGCGCCGATGAGACGGTTTTCTGACGGAACGTAGATCGGGGCGATGACGATCGACTCCAGCTGGAACTGTTTTACATATTTCGCCGGCAACCCTTGAGAGGCGCGGGGAACATAAATGGGCGGCGCGTTCGTCATATGGCGGCCAAGCAATTGCAACTGTTGGATGTACTGTTTGATGACAGGAAGGCTGTCGATATGTTCATGAATGCTTTTGATTTGGTTATTGTCCAGCTGGTAGCCGTACAGTCCGAAACCGCTTTCATTGGTGCTCGAGTAGGCGAACAGCGCACATCGCTCAAACGGCAAGTACGCGACAAACCCCGATGAAATATATTCGACCGCTTGATGCAGTGATTTGGCCCGCATAATCCATTGGTCGAATAACAGAGCCGCGTCTTTCCAAAGAGCTTGCTCTTTTGTACGGGCCGTTGCCGCACGAGTGGCATGGAACTGTTCGAGAGAGTGCAAAAAAAACGGAATGACAAGGCGCTCCTCTTCTTCCGCGCACACGAGAAAAGTGGAATCGCCCCAGGGAAGGGGAACGAGACGCCGGCGCTTTCCTTCCTCTCCCATGCAGGAAAGAATGAGCTCGCATAGCGAAAAAATCGTTTCGCTTCGCTTCACCTTCTCGACTAGAGAAGGGCTGGCGTCTCCGTACCATTTTTCCACATACAAGCTTCCGTCTCCCGCTTTGGCGAGCCGAGCGATCCAAGCGATGGGAAGCTGTTTGAAGGAAGCGAGCTGCCCAAGAAAACGGTCCAAATCGGGTTCCATACAGCCAGAAGAGTTGATCGACTCATGAAGTTTCGAAAAAAAGTATTGAATGGCTTGGTGGGAACGGAATTCTGTGATGCCTAACGACTGAATCGTTTCATGGATCGCATTTTCCATTATGGTCAAAATGACGGTCGCTTGGTTTGGCGACAGTTCGCCAGCCCATCGTTCCCACTCGCGCCGCAATGCGGCCAGCCACTCGCCGGCGTCATCGACCGGATTCAGCCATTGGGAAGAGAAAGCATCAATGGCAAGCTTCAGAGATTGGGCTACGGCGTGCTGCTTGTCTTGGAGTTCGTCATACTTATCCAGCCAAGCGGACAGGATGTCATCCCGATGCTGCCGAATGATCGTCCAACCTTCTTGCAAAATCGTCCCTAATTTGTCGGATAAGCTAAGGCGCATTCGCTTTCCCCTCCTTTTTTCCACTGCTTTTTCTTTGCCATCCTTAGAGAGGTCAATAAACATAGCTGGGCTGCCGAAAGAAAGGGCGGTTCTCTCTAATTATGTGTTAATATTATAACAATTCTGTCTATTAATCTACAAATGGTTTGCGAAGAACATTTCGTCAGTGTACGATAGAAACAAAGAGAGGAGAGGAAGAGCATGAATCGATGAGCACAGCTGCCCATAAACAAGAAGCTCCCCAAACCGTCCGCTGCAAAGTCATCACTATCAGCGACACGAGAACGGAGGAAACCGACCGGAGCGGCCGGCTGATGATCGAGCTGCTCACGGAAGCCGGGCATGAGGTCGTCAGCTATGAGGTCGTCAAAGACGAAGCGGACGCCATTCGCGAGGCGGTGCTGGACGGCTGCCGCCGCGCCGATGTCGATGCGGTGCTCACGAACGGCGGCACCGGCATCGCCAAGCGCGACGTGACGATCGAAACGGTGAAAGCGCTGCTTGAGAAAGAACTCGTCGGCTTTGGCGAGCTGTTCCGCTTCCTAAGCTACACCGAAGACATCGGCCCGGCCGCCATGCTGTCGCGCGCCATCGCCGGCGTGGCGATGGACACCGCCGTCTTTTGCACCCCCGGCTCCACCGGCGCTGTGCGCCTCGCGATGACGAAGCTCATTTTGCCAGAATTGGGGCATGTGGTGAGGGAGATTCGGAAGGATAGGGAGAAGCAGCGAAGACGCGTTGACGAAAGGAGAAGATAAGCGAAAAAGGGGCTGACCCAAAAGGGTCATTTTCCTTAACAAAACACAACATATTGTTTCTTAATGATTGTTTTATACCTATATACGGTAATAAGAAAGGGTGTCCCGATCCTTTTGGGACACCCTCTTTCATTCATCAAGCCTTGATGCATTTTTCCCGCTCTTGATTGCGCAGGATGAACCGCTGGATTTTTCCGCTCGGCGTTTTCGGCAGTTCGGCGACAAATTCGACTTCGTGTCCTTATGCATCCTACGATTTAGCTTCTTTACAAAGACAGCAAATATTCATCTAATTACCATTTGTCCTCACGTGTAGAGGTTGGAGATTTTCTCAAAACCCCCTGTGTTTTGGTGAAGAGCCGAACACATCTTTTTTATTAATGTTGACAAAAAAATAAATTAATAGTAACATTAATTACGTAATTACGTAATTACGTAATTACGTAATTTTAGGGGGTGCATTCGATGATTGATTTGAGAAGCGATACATTGACCTTGCCTACAGAGGAAATGAGAAATGTTATTGCCAATGCCTTGGTAGGTGATGATTGTTATGTAGAGGACAGCAGTGTTATTGAATTGGAAGAATATTGCAAACAATTGTTTCATGTGGAGGATGCTCTGTTTGTTCCGACAGGTACAATGGCTAATCAATTGGCTATAAAGTCACAAGTAACGGAAGGGAATGAAGTGATTACAGAAACAAACTATCATATAAACTTTTACGAAAGTGCTTCGATTGCCATGTTAAGTAGAGTCGTTTTGCATACATGCAGAACAGCCGATGGGATCCTAAGAGTCGAACATGTTGAGGAGTTAATTCATTCTAAACCTAGAGGTCCTTTTTACGCTCACCCTCAATTAGTTTCCATTGAGAACACCATTAATTATTATCAAGGGAAAATATTCCCTCTGAAAGTAATTGAGCAACTATATGGGTTTACGAGAGAGAAGAATATATCTTTACATATGGATGGAGCAAGGTTGTTTAATGCACACGTAGCAACGAACATTCCATTAAGGGACTATGCAAAATTTGTGGATTCACTTAGTGTATGTTTTGCAAAAGGACTTGGTGCTCCATTTGGGTCGATGCTTATGGGAAGAAAAGAAGTGATCAGCAAAGCTAGGATTTACAGAAAACAATTTGGAGCCGGGTTTCATCAAATAGGTATGTATGCAGCTGCGGCACTGTATGCTTTAAAACATCATATATCCCATTTGCGTACAGACCATCTGCTTACTAAAAAATTAGCAATGATGTTATCGAAAATAGATGGGCTGTATGTTGATCCTCGTGCTGTTGAAACAAATATGATCTTTTTTCATGTGAATAACTTTCATATAAGTTCATTTGAGTTTGTCGATAGGTGCAAGAAAAAAGGCTTGCTTTTATTTCCTTGGTTATCTGATGAAGTAAGGATTGTGGTTAGTAGAAATGTTAATGAAAAAGATATAGATGAAGCAGCTAATATTATTGAAGCAGTATGCAAAGAGTTGACGAGAGGGGTCATGTATGTTTCCTAAGGTGAATGAGGGAATTTTGACGTTTGGCATCAGGGTTTTCAATTCCGTTGGTTTTTTTGTGTATGTTCCGCTGCTTTCTTTATGGCTAGTTAAAATGAAAGATCTGGATATTACGGAAACCAGTTTGGCAGTGGCGGCATTTACGTTTGTATCGAAGGCGGGTAATGTGCTGGTTGGGGGAGTTGTCAACAAGTTTGGGATCAAAAACAGTCTTATCGTTGGTCTATGGGGATCCGCTTTGTTGCTAACAATGTTAACGATCATTCATTCTTATACATTGATATTCGTGATCGTGTTGCTATTGGGGATATCGATCTCGCTTTACAATGTAAGCTTGAAAACACATATTTCCTTATTAGAGGAAAATGAGAGGCTGCAGGCTTTTGCGTTATTAAACATCGCTGTCAACGTCGGTGCTTCCATTGGTCCTTTTCTAGGTGGATGGTTATTGGACTGGAATTCTTCTGGTATCATCATTGCGGCGATTGTTTGTTATGTTTTGGCCGGGGGGGTTTCGTTGCTATTGCCTCGCATCACCATTGAGGATGCAGAGAAGGGGATCAATATCGTACAATTTGTGAAAAACAGCAGATCGGACCCGCATTTCTTTATATTTATAAGATTTATTGCTTTTTCAGGGTTATTTTGGTTTTTGTACACACAACTATTTACAACTTTTCCTGTTGTCGTTTCTCAACATTTTTCAGGAAAAACGATTGGGTTGTTTTTTACGGTGAATGCGGTGACGATTATTGCACTTCAAGGTTTCTATCCAAAAATACAGCCGAAATGGAAAATGGAGTATTGGTACGCGCTGGCTTTGGTGCTTATCACTGCATCTTATTTCTTGCTATGGATTTCACATCATTTTTGGATCATCTTTGTTAGCGTGATCCTATTCAGCATCGCAGAAATCATTTGGGTTCCTACGATTGATCATCAGATTGTAGAAAAAAAGGGGGTGTTAAGCTCTTCATGGGCCTTCGGAATATCAGGGGTGCTTTGGGGAATGTGGGAGTCTATCGGTGGATTCGTTGGTTTGAATTTATATCAGTACGTTGGACATCAAACCTTTTTCTACTTGACCATGATAGGCATTGTGATTTTTATTGGCTATATGTTTCAGCTGCCATATAGAAAAATGTCTTTCTTCACGAATAAAAATCAAGTAGAGAGAAAGGACTGTCGATGATGCACTTGTTATTTGTCGAGACGAATACAACAGGTACCGGTACGAAGGCGATGAAAATCGCTAAACAACTAGGTTATAAAATCCATTTTTGGACGATGGACTTAGAACAATATAACGCAATGACAGATGACCATCCGCTGAACTTCGCTGATCAAGTCGTCATCATCAATACGTATGATACGAATCGAATGAAAGAAGAACTGGCACGCTCTGAGGTGAAATTTGCCGGAATCCTCGCTTTTGATGATTATCACTTGATTCCAGTTGCTGAATTAGCGAGTTATTTGGGAGTGAGGGGTCACGATATCGAAGCATTGAAAAGGGCTCGTTATAAACATATAATGAGAACTTATCTAAAAAGTCAACATTTTAGAGAGTTTTTGCAACCTGCTTTCCATATCATCCATCATCCTGACGAAATCATAAATTTGGAGATCTCGTTTCCTTGTGTCATCAAACCTGTAGATGATAGTGGAAGTAATGGGGTGACGATTTGTCAAAATCGTCGTGATTTAGAACTGTCCCTGCGCCACGAATGGCAAAGACAGCGTAATGAACGCGGATACGAACTGGCCAGGAAATGGCTGATTGAAGAATGGATTGAAGGACAAGAATTTTCAGCCGAGATGTTATACACAGTTGATGGCTGGAAATTAATATCCGTTACGAAAAAAGAAACGTACGGTCCTCATGCCGTTGAATGTGGACATGTAACGGGTCCGAAACTAAATCCTTTTTCCGATTTAGAAGAAAGATGCAAAAAACTGCTGGACTTATTGGGATTAAACTATGGAGCGGCTCATATAGAATTTTTTGTTCGCGGAAACAACTTATATTTGGTTGAAGTCAATCCTAGACTGGCTGGTGACTGCATCCCCGAATTAGTAGAATTCGCTACAGGGGTGGATATGGTTAGACATGTTGTTTTACAATCAATCGGGACATATGAAGAGGTAACGATCACTAGACAACGCTATGCCGCCATTAAGTTTGTCCTGCCTGTTGAACAGGGGATATATCAAACGGTTAGGGGAATGGAGGAAGCGCAAAAAGTAGCAGGAGTAAAAAGGATAAGTATAGGGAAGTTGCCGTTTAAGGCGAATGGAATTAAAAGCAGCTACCAAAGGTTAGGGTTTGTCATGGCAGAAGGCGATAGTATGGAAAACGCGATCTCCTCGACACAAGAGGCGATGGATCGATTGGAATGGGGGATTGTACATGAATAAATCCATCATCATTTTAGGGGCAAGCCGTTATGGAGCGGAAGCAGCATTTCAATGTGGACTCAAACCCATTATTGTCGCGGATCGGTACTCAAGCATTGATAAGGAAATAGCGCAGTTGGCCGAAGTTGTATTTTATGTTCGTGACATTGCAGAGAAAACAGAGGTGTTTTGTACTGTTGAGAAAATCATGAGTTTATATCAAACAGTGGAGCTCGTCGTAAGCTTTACAGAATTAGGGCTAGAGACGGCTGCTTATATTAGTGAAAGGTTGCGATTACCAACGAATTCGCTCGAAACGGTCGTGAATACGAGGAATAAAGGATTGATGCGCCAGATTTTGCGGAAGGATCCGGAATTACGATTAGACGTTGTGAGTGGCAAGGTATCTGTTCTTCCTAAACAGTTTCCATATTCAAGGCCGGCCATCATCAAACCGGTTGACGGATTTGGAAGCAAAGAGGTTGATTATATTTCCAATCAACAGGAGTGGGAAAAATGGTTAAAGAGAAATCAAGATCATCCTCACGAGTGGATCTTGGAGCCGTATATTAAAGGCCCGGAATATAGTGTGGAGACGGTATCTTGGAGAGGAACCCATTTCATTTTAGGAATAACCGAAAAACAAACAACCGGAAAACCTCACTTTATAGAGACTGGGCATATTGTGCCGGCGAGACTGGAACAACAGAAAGTCGAACGAATCGAACAAGTGGTGATGAAAGCGTTGCATTTGTTGAATGTCCAATATGGACCGGGGCATATTGAGATTAAATGGGATGTGGAAGAAGATAGACCAGTGGTGATTGAAATGCATACGAGACCGGGGGGAGATTTTATCCCTTATTTACATCAATTAGCGTCTGGTTTCAACCAGTATGAGTTAGGAATTTTATCTTATATGAACCAAATGCCGCCCGATGTAAAACCGATTTATAAAAAAGCAAGCCTTGTCAAGTTCTTTATGTTTCCAGAGGGCATGTTGCGACAAATCTCTCTTGACACAGAAGTCAATCGAGAATATATCCGAGATTGGGCCATCTACTATCAAGTAGGGGATCATATAAAGAAAACGGTGGACTCTTATACGCGCTCCGGTCATGTGATTGTTTGTTCGTCGACAGTTGAAGAATGCCAGCGGTTATGCGACAATTTTGTTGATCAGTTGAAGTATCAAATTGTTCATGAATAAAAACAGAAAGTATGGGATGTCGAATGGCTGTATACACAATGGAAGAAGTGAACCATCATTGTAAAGTAGAACTATCGACCTCTTCTTTATTTGAAATGATGGCGTGTTTAAGGAAGTGTTACATTTCATCGGGAAAAATGGATGGTGAACCTCATTTCCCGGTTGCTCGTTTTGAGCAGTTTTTTCGGGAACATGAATCGTTGCTGAAAAAATTTTACGGTCGGTATGAGTATGGGGCACAGCTCGCAGAATTTTTGGTCGATTTGCCTGCTCCTCATACCTTTTCTCAACTCATGGCATATATCGACCGTGTGTCCCAGTATGAGTTTTTGTATTATTTATTCGGTCGTTACTTGTCTGAAAAGGAGATCGAGATTTGTCTAACGCAAACCGCTTCCCCGTTCGATGAAATTCGCTCGAAAATCACGTCGTTGGGCGGATTTGTGAATGCCGAACAGCTTGAATTCGCGCAGAACTATGAGCAATATTTGCAGGAACTGACCTATCTTTGGGAACATTTTTATCAGCAATGCTACGTCCATATTGAGCCAATCCTGTCCCCTCTTTGGGATCAGGCGAATGAGCGATTGAGAGCGGAACTCAACCAGTCGGGGATTGAGAAAATGGTTCGAAAACTATTGTACGATTACCCAATCCCAGAACAGTTTCCGACGAAAGAGACGAAGTTGATCAAACTGTATCCCTCGTATTTTGTGTCACCGAAATTTATTTTGGTTTGGGGGCTCGGTGAACTTCATATTATTTATGATATAAGGCATTATATAAACGGGAAAGAGCTTTCCTTGAGCGGAAATCGGATGGAGATCCGATATGATGAGGAGCAGCTTCAGTATGTTGCCGATATTGCCAAATCATTGTCTGAAATCGTTCGGATGAAAATATTGTCATTTATTGCGAATGAAGAAAACATGAAGTCGCAGGAGATGGCCGATCAGTTAAATATTACGGTTGCTACCGTTTCACGGCATTTAAATCTCCTGAAGCAATCCAATCTGATCATGGAGCGGAAAGAAAACGGTTATCACCTCTATGAGATCAATGAAAAGGAAGTGAAGAACTATTGCTCCGTTTTAAAGAAGATCTTGGGCATCGGAAACGATGAGCCATAACGGCCAAGAGGATGCCCCGTTGCCGGGGCATCCTCTTTATGGGTTAGGCTTTTTTCTGCTTTTCCCTTTCTTGATTGCGCAGGATGAACCGCTGGATTTTTCCGCTTGGCGTTTTCGGCAGTTCGGCGACAAATTCGACTTCGCGCGGGTATTCATGCTTTGATAAGCGCGTTTTGACGAACAAGGACAGCTCGTCGGCCAGCTCGTCCGACGGCGCAAAGCCTTCTCTGAGCACGACAAACGCTTTGACGATTTCCCCTTTGACGGGATCCGGCTTCCCGACGGCGGCTGCTTCGACGACAGCCGGATGCTCAAGGAGGCAGCTTTCAATTTCAAACGGCCCGATGCGGTAGCCGGCGCTCGAGATGATGTCGTCCGCCCGTCCTTGGAACCAGAAATACCCGTCTTCGTCTTTTGTCGCCAAATCGCCGGTCAAAAACCACTTGCCGACGAGCCGCTCGGCGGTTTTTTCAGGGTCTTTCCAATACCCCTTAAAGACGTTGGGGATCGAGTCGGTGTTAAAGGCAATTTGTCCGACTTCGCCGTCGGCGACTGGGGTTCCATTCTCATCGAGCAGGGCGACGTCAAAGCCCGGCAGCGGCCATCCCATCGAGCCTGGCCGGATTTCCATCTCGGCGGCGTTGAAGTTTCCGATCAGCATCAACGTTTCCGACAAGCCATAATGGTCATGGATCGTAACGCCCACGTGCTCTTGGAAAAAGCGGATGACTTCCGGATTGAGCGGCTCGCCGGCCGAGCTCATGGCGCGCACGTTCAGTTGATAGCGGCGAATGACGTCCGCGCCGGCCGCCGCCATCGCCCGGTACGCGGTCGGGGCGGACGCGAAATTGGTCACCCGGTATTTTTCCATCAAGGAATAGCACGTCTCCGGCTTAAACGGCCCTTCGTAAAAGACGATCGGCACGCCAAAGGCCATCGGCGCGAAGGTGCAAAAGATCAGCCCGTACGCCCAGCCCGGATCCGCCCCGCCGAAAAAGACATCGTCATCGCGCAGGCCAATCGCATAGCGCATATACGGATAAATGTTGATGAGCACGTTATGCGGCCACATGGCGCCTTTTGGCATCCCGGTCGAGCCGGACGTATACTGAATCGCGAGCAGATCGTCGACCGTCGTTTCTTCGATCGAGTGCTCAGTCGACTCTTTCGAAAGCGTTTCCCAAAATGGCTGGTCTTGATCATGAGACGGTCCGTCAATGACAAAAATGTGTTCCAATGTCGGCATGTTGTCCCGCGGCGGCAGTTTGGCGCGCTGTTCCTTGTTCGTCAAGAGGACTTTCGCCTCGGAATGGTTGATGCGATATTCAATCGCCTGCGGACCAAACGCGGTAAAGAGCGGCACATACACGGCGCCGACTTTCCAAGCCGCCAAAATGTAGACGACAAGGGCCGGGTTTTTCGGCATCAGCGCGCAGACGCGATCCCCTTTTTTCACGCCCAGCTTGCGGAACACGTTCGCCATTTGGTTGGACCAATCGCGCAATTGCCGATAGGTGATCGTTTTTTGCTCTCCTAAAGCGTTTTCATAAAACAGAGCAATGCGGTTCGGATCCTCGGCATACCGGTCGCATACTTCGTGGGCGGCGTTGAAGCGGCTGCGGGGATCCCAGTCGTAATGAGCGAATGCCTGATCCCAAGAAAATGATTGAATGAGTGAGGCAGGTGATAGATTGTTGGCCATGTCTGATCCCTCCGTTGTGTGAAAAGGAGTCAAATCAATAATAATTCAAATAGAAATAAAATTCAATATATTTTTTAAGGATAATAAATGGAAACCATTTGAGAAAGGGGATAGAATGAAAAAAGAGGAGCTCCCCAGCTTGAGCGCTCCTCTCAATCGCGAAGAAAGCTTTCGTTTGCGACAGCGTATCCTTCGTCATCGCAACGGAATCCGCCGCATCAATCCCCGATCTTCTGGTCAAAATCGGGCCGCATGGTTTGTCTGCCGTCTTCAAAAAGGGATAAGCGGCATCGGCGCTCATTTGTTATGGGGTGTTATGGTTTTTCGACCCGCTTTTTTCCGTGTCGCGATGAAACGGATGGAGCAATGCGATACCAAATCCACAAATCGTTGACGATCGAAGCGAGTTCGGCGATGTCAGCATTGAGCTGGCACGAGCGCGCGAAATCCGCTTCTTGGCCGAGTGCGTCTTGTTTTTCGTTGATTTCCCGCTCCAGTTCGGCGATGCGGTCGGGGATCAAGCCGCGGATCGTTTCCCATTCCAGTAAAATCGCCTCTTGTTCGTTTGGGCTGTAGTCTTCCCAAGGCTTGTCCAGATGCGGCAGGCGGATGCCGAGCCGTTTGTCTTCGATGAAGATGCCGTTCATCCTCATGGCCTCCTTTTCTTCTATTATACGAAACGTCCCCTTAGAGCGTGGTGGAATTTTTATGCTTTTTTATGAATGTGTATTGAAAAATGATCCGAAAGCTGATAAAGTGATAATGTATTAAATTTGAATATTTATTTATGTTTAAGTATATTTATGTGACAGGAGAGGAGAACGACCATGACAAATCCGAAATTGGTGCTGGCATACTCTGGCGGTTTAGATACATCAGTAGCGATCAAGTGGCTTCAGGAGCGCGGCTATGATGTGATCGCGTGCTGCTTGGACCTTGGCGAAGGGAAAGACCTCGATTTCGTGAAAGAAAAAGCGCTCAAAGTCGGCGCGATGAAATCGTACGTGATCGACGTCAAAGACGAGTTTGCGAACGAGTATGCGCTCATCGCCTTGCAGGCGAACGCGTTGTACGAAGGGAAATATCCGCTCGTCTCGGCGCTGTCGCGTCCGCTCATCGCGAAAAAACTCGTTGAAATCGCCGAGCTCGAAGGCGCGGTGGCGGTGGCTCACGGCTGCACGGGGAAAGGGAACGACCAAGTGCGCTTTGAAGTGTCGATCAAAGCGCTCAATCCAGATTTGGAAGTGATCGCCCCGGTGCGCGAGTGGAGCTGGTCGCGCGAGGAAGAAATCGAATACGCGAAAAAACACGGCATTCCGATTCCAGTTGACCTTGACAGCCCGTTTTCCATCGACCAAAATTTGTGGGGACGAAGCAATGAGTGCGGCATTTTGGAAGACCCGTGGGCTGCGCCGCCGGAAGAGGCGTATGAGCTGACCGCTTCGCTTGAGAACGCGCCGGATGTGCCGGATGTCATCGAGATCGGCTTTGAACAAGGCGTGCCGGTGACGTTAAACGGGAAGGCGTATCCGCTTGCGCAATTGATTTTGGAACTGAACGCGTTGGCCGGCAAGCATGGCGTCGGGCGCATCGACCATGTCGAGAATCGCCTCGTCGGCATCAAGTCGCGCGAAGTGTACGAATGCCCAGGCGCCATGACACTGATTAAAGCGCATAAAGAGCTTGAAGACTTGACATTGGTGAGAGAAGTTGCCCATTTCAAACCGCTCATCGAACAAAAAATCGCCGAAGTCATTTACAACGGCCTTTGGTTCTCGCCGCTGAAAGACGCGTTGGTCGCGTTTTTGAAAGAAACGCAGAAAAACGTCACCGGTGTCGTGCGCGTGAAGCTGTTTAAAGGCCATGCGATCGTCGAAGGGCGCAAATCACCGTTCTCGCTCTATGATGAAAAATTGGCGA
The DNA here is from genome assembly GCF_002042905.1 of Geobacillus sp. LEMMY01. Taxonomy (NCBI): domain Bacteria; kingdom Bacillati; phylum Bacillota; class Bacilli; order Caryophanales; family Anoxybacillaceae; genus Geobacillus; species Geobacillus sp. LEMMY01. Next base: position 55,985 of record NZ_MVKA01000019.1, on the reverse strand, counting down.
CGTACACGGCGGACGACGAATTTGATCATCAAGCGGCGGTCGGATTCATTTCGCTGTACGGCCTGCCGACGAAAGTGCACAGCATCGTGAACAAGCAAAACAAGGCGTCGGTGCCGATCGGCCAATGAAGGAAAGTGAAGGAAACTTCATGAAAGGAAGGAGGAAGTCGCATTCCTCTGCGACGAGATTGGTGAAAAAGCTTTGGGGCGGACGGTTTACGAAAACAGCGGAAGAATGGGTCGACGAGTTTGGCGCGTCGATCCCATTCGACCAAGAGCTCGTTGAAGAAGACATTGAAGGCAGCCTCGCCCATGCGACGATGCTTGGCGAATGCGGCATCCTGCCTGAAGACGATGTGGAGCAGATCAAAGGCGGGCTGATCCGCCTGTTGGAAAAGGCGAAGCAAGGGGAGCTCGAATTTTCCATTGCCTACGAGGACATTCATTTAAACATTGAAAAAATGCTCATCGACGACATCGGACCGGTCGGTGGCAAGCTGCACACTGGACGGAGCCGGAACGACCAAGTGGCGACCGATATGCATCTATACTTGCGCAAGCGGGTTGAAGAGATTCTCGGTCTCATCCGCGGGCTGCAGCGGGCGCTTGTCGCTCAAGCGGAGAAGCATGTCGAAACGATCATGCCTGGATATACGCATTTGCAGCGGGCGCAGCCGATTTCGTTCGCCCACCATCTGCTGGCCTATTTTTGGATGTTGGAGCGCGACTATGAGCGGTTTTCTGAGTCGCAAAAGCGCATCAACAAGTCGCCGCTCGGCGCCGGAGCGCTCGCCGGGACGACGTTTCCGATCAACCGGCATCGGACGGCGGAGCTCCTTGGCTTTGCCGATATTTACGAAAACAGCCTCGATGCCGTGAGCGACCGCGATTTTATCATCGAGTTTTTAAGCAACAGCTCGATGCTCATGATGCACCTGTCGCGGTTGGCTGAAGAGCTCATTCTTTGGTCAAGCCAAGAGTTCCAGTTCATTGAGCTTGACGATGCGTTCGCGACCGGCAGCAGCATCATGCCGCAAAAGAAAAACCCGGACATGGCCGAACTCATCCGCGGCAAAACCGGCCGGGTGTACGGCCACTTGATGGCCATGTTGACGGTGATGAAAGGGTTGCCGCTCGCGTACAACAAAGACATGCAAGAAGATAAAGAGGGTATGTTCGATACAGTGAAGACAGTCGTCGGTTCGTTGAAAATTTTTGCCGGCATGATCGAAACGATGAACGTGCGCACGGACGTGATGGAGCGGGCGACGAAACAAGACTTTTCGAATGCGACCGAGCTCGCCGATTACTTGGCCGCGAAAGGCGTCCCGTTCCGCGAGGCGCATGAAATCGTTGGCAAGCTCGTCTTGCATTGCATCGAACAAGGCGTCTTTTTGGCCGACTTGCCGCTTGAGGTGTATAAGGAAGCGTCGCCGCTGTTTGAAGACGATATTTATGACGCCTTGAACCCGCGCACGGCCGTCAACCGCCGCAACAGCGCCGGGGGCACCGGATTCTCTGAAGTGCGTGCGGCGATTGACAAAGCGAAAGAGATACTTGACACCCCGTAATGGCGGGGTGTTCTTTTTTGACCGTCACATGTTTTCGCATCGGACAAGGAAGTTTTTCGGTCCATCTGTTTCATGTGACGAAGACATTATTCTTTCGGCGTCCTTACAACGAGCACATCGCATTTCGCGTGGCGGACGATGTTTTCGGAAACGCTGCCGATCAAGAGCCGTTCGACAGCGTTTAAACCGGTCGCCCCGCAAACGATGAGATCGGCTTTGTATTTCGGAGCGACGTCTTTGGCGATTTTCACTTTCGGTGAACCGAATTCGACCGCGATGTCCACATCGTCGAGCCCGGCGGCGATGGCCTCGTTTTTATACCGTTCGAGCAGCTCGTTCGCATATTGTTCCGACCGTTCGGCGAGGGCGTAGTCGTGCGCTTCAACGGTTGTGAACCCGCGCAAATCGATGATGTGGGACAAAATGAGTTTCGCTCCGTTCCGTTTGGCGATTTGGATCGCTTTTTTCAACGCCCATTCCGCTTCTTTCGACCCATCGACGGCGACGACGATCGTTTGGTAGGTCATTGTCATGTTCTCCCCTCCCTTTGGATAAAAATGCTATCTCTATATATGGTATACCCATCGCCCTTTGACGAGAAACTAGGCCATATATTGAGATTTTGTGAACAGGGGAGGAAGAGCAATGGAAAAGCGGTATAACGACTGGCAGTACGACGAGGAGGAAGTGCGGACGATCACCGAGCAAATTACCGAGTCGTATGAGAGCGGCATTGTTGACGAGGATGAATCATATTACGACCCGCGCCGGGAAGTCGGCGAATAGCCATAGCGCCAACGAGCTATGGTTCTTTTTTTTGTATTCGCTCCTGTTTGTAGTAAAGTAAAAATGAAGACAGCGAATGACGAGAAGGAGGGGAAACGGTGCGGCACGCTTTGATTACGGCTGGAGCGAAAGGGTTGGGGAGAAAAGTGACGGAGCTGCTGCTTGAAAAAGGCTATTCGGTGACGGTGAACTACCGGAGCGATGAACAGGCGGTGCGCTCGCTTGTGGAGAAGTACCGCGGCGCCGCTGACCGCCTCCAGTTTGTGCGCGGCGATGTGACGAACAAAGACGATTTGGCGGCGCTTGTTGACGCCGCCATGGAGCGGTTCGGCCGCATTGACTGCCTCATCAACAACGCGGGGCCGTACATTTTCGAGCGGAAAAAGCTTGCCGATTATACGGAAGACGAATGGTACGAAATGATTGAAGGCAATTTGAGCTCGGTGTTCCATTTAGTGAGGCGGACGATCCCGATTATGCGAAAGCAGCGGTTTGGCCGCATCATTACGTACGGGTTTCAAGGAGCGGCGGATGCCCCAGGCTGGGTGCACCGCTCAGCGTTCGGCGCGGCGAAAGTCGGGCTTGTGTCGCTGACGAAAACGATCGCCCTTGAAGAGGCGGAATATGGCATTACCGCCAATATGGTGTGCCCAGGCAACATTGTCGGCGCCATGAAAGAGGCGGGGATCGCCGACGCCCGCGCCAGGCGGGATGCGGAAACGCCGGTCGGGCGCCCGGGAACTGGCGAAGATATCGCCCGCGTGATCGCGTTTTTATGCGAGGACGACTCGGATTTCATCACGGGCGCCGTCATTGACGTCACCGGCGGAGAGAACGTCATCTACCGCCATTTTTTTCAGTAGAATCTTCAGCCGCTTTTCTGATTGCTTTCCGGTTGAACAGGGAACAATAAGGGAAGAACGGAAAGGAAAAAGGAGGAAAAGCGGCCATGAAAATTGGTGTTCCAAAAGAAATCAAAAACAATGAAAACCGTGTCGCCATCACCCCGGCTGGCGTGATGACGCTCGTCAAAGCGGGGCATGACGTGTATGTGGAGACGGAAGCCGGCGCCGGGTCGGGGTTTTCTGACGCTGAATATGAAAAAGCCGGGGCAGTGATCGTGCCGAACGCGGAAGACGCTTGGGCGGCGGAGATGGTGTTGAAAGTGAAAGAACCGCTGCCTGAGGAGTTCCGCTATTTTCGCCCAGGATTGATTTTGTTTACGTATTTGCATTTGGCGGCGGCTGAGGCGCTCACGAAAGCGCTCGTCGAGCAAAAAGTGGTCGGCATCGCTTACGAGACGGTGCAACTTTCGAACGGCTCGCTGCCGCTCTTGACGCCGATGAGCGAAGTCGCGGGCCGCATGTCGGTGCAAGTCGGCGCCCAGTTTCTCGAGAAGCCGCACGGCGGGAAAGGCATTTTGCTTGGCGGCGTGCCCGGGGTGCGGCGCGGCAAAGTGACGATCATCGGCGGCGGCACAGCGGGGACGAACGCGGCGAAAATCGCAGTCGGCCTCGGGGCGGACGTGACGATTTTAGACATTAACGCCGAGCGGCTGCGCGAGCTCGATGATTTGTTCGGCGACCAAGTGACGACGTTGATGTCCAACTCGTATCATATCGCCGAATGCGTGCGCGAATCGGATTTGGTCGTCGGCGCCGTCTTGATCCCGGGGGCGAAAGCGCCGAAGCTTGTGACGGAAGAGATGGTGCGCTCGATGATGCCAGGCTCGGTGTTGGTCGACGTCGCCATTGACCAAGGCGGCATTTTCGAAACGACCGACCGCGTCACGACGCACGACGATCCCATTTATGTCAAACACGGCGTCGTTCATTACGCGGTCGCCAATATGCCGGGCGCGGTGCCGCGCACGTCGACGTTTGCCTTGACGAACGTCACGATCCCATACGCCTTGCAAATCGCCAACAAAGGCTACCGCGCCGCATGCCTCGACACCCCGGCGCTGTTAAAAGGCATCAACACGCTTGACGGGCACATCGTGTACGAAGCGGTGGCGGCGGCGCACAACATGCCGTATACGGATGTTCATTCGTTGCTACAGGGATGAAACAATGAAGATTGAGGCGCCTTGATGTCAATGAGAAAACAAAGCTGTCCATCCGGGCTTTGCGGCAAACCGATGGCCAGCTTTTTTGATGCGCTCATTCGCGGTAGCTTTTGCCAATGACCTCTCTCGTTAAACAATGATCAACTCCTTCGAAAACGACGTCAACACGTCAACCCCATGATCCGTGATCGCGACGTCGTCTTCAATGCGCACGCCGCCGATGGATGGGACGTAAATGCCCGGTTCGATCGTGAACACCATGCCGGGGACGAGCGGTTCGTTGTTGGCGTGATGAAGCGATGGGTATTCATGAATCTCGATCCCTAAGCCGTGCCCAACGCGGTGGGTGAAATATTCTCCGTAGCCGGCTTGGTCGATGACGTTTCGGGCGGCGCGGTCGATCTCGCCCATCGCGGTTTGCGGGCGGCAGGCATCGATTGCCGCCTGCTGGGCGCGCCGGACGGTCTCGTAAATGCGCCGCTGTTCGTCGCTTGCCGTCTGGCAGACGACGGTGCGGGTAATGTCGGAGCAATACCCATCGACGATGACGCCTAAATCGAACAGCACGAAATCGCCTGGTGCGACCGCCGCTGTTCCCGGCACGCCGTGCGGATCGGCTGATTTTGCGCCCGTGAGCACGGTCGTGGGGAACGACATCCCTTCGACGCCGAGTTTTTTCAGCTCATATTCAATAATGGCGACAAGTTCGAGCTCCGTCACGCCCGGGCGGATGGCGGAGACGCCGATTTCGACCGCTTTGTCGGCAAGTTCCGCCGCCTGGCGCAACACCTTCATTTCCTGCTCATCCTTGATCAGGCGAAGCTGGCGCAGCTTTTCTTCGGCGTCGTGCCACTTGGCGTTTGGAAACAATGCCGAGAGCCGCTCGAAACGGGCGAACGACAAATCGTGTTTCTCGACGGCAATCGAGACGGCCTTGATGCCGCGCGCTTCGAGATGGCGCCGGATCTCTTCCCATGGGTCGGTGCTGTCGTCGTAGCCGATCACCGTATACCCAAAGCCGCTCCGGCGGGCGCGCGGGATTTCCATTTGCGGACAGACGAGCGCCGGTTCGCCGTCAGGGAAGACCAAAAGTGCCAGCAGCCGTTCGTGCGGGTCGCACCAAAATCCGCTCAAATAAAAAACGTTGGCGCTTGACGTGATGAAGGCGAATGAACTATGTTGTTGTTGAAGCCAAGAGGAAAATGCTTGCAGCCGTTTGTTCATCGTTCCCTTCCTTCCTTTTTTCGTGATCGTCCATTTTGAGCGTACCAAGAAACGGGCCGCTTGTAAATGGACAGGCGGGAAAAGAAGGAAATGGATGGGCGGCGGCGAATCATGTGTAGTAGAAAGGGGAGATGTGACGATGAAAATCAGCTACCATGGCCATTCGGTCGTCCGCATTGAAACGAACGGAAAAACGATTTTGATCGATCCGTTCATCACCGGCAATACGACGACCGATTTGAACGCAGCGGATGTGAAGGCAGATGTCATCTTGTTGACGCACGGGCACGGGGATCATGTCGGCGATACGGTTGAGATCGCCAAGCGGAACAACGCCCTCGTTGTGGCGACGTTTGAGCTGGCGACGTATTTAAGCTGGCAAGGCGTCGAGACGTTTGGCATGAACATCGGCGGGGCGCGCGAATTTGACTTTGGCACCGTCAAGTTCACGCAGGCGTTTCACAGCTCCGGGTTTGTGACGGGCGACAAGCAAATCATTTATTTAGGCATGCCGACCGGCATTTTGTTCATGGCCGAAGGCAAAACGATCTATCATGCCGGCGACACCGGGCTGTTTTCCGACATGAAGCTGATCGGCGAGCGCCATAAAATCGATGTCGCCTTTTTGCCGATTGGGGACAGCTTCACGATGGGGCCGGAAGACGCGGCGGTCGCCGCTGAGTGGCTCGGGGCGAAACTCGTCGTGCCGATCCATTACAACACGTTCCCGCCGATCACCCAAGACCCCGAGCGGTTCGTTTCGCTTCTCCCGCCGGGCGTCGGCCGTGCGTTGAAACCGGGGGAAAGCATTGAGCTGTAACAGAGGCGCCCTTCCCAAAGCGGGAAGGGCGTTTTATGATGGCCGACGCGACCGTTGAACCCCCGCCGGCTCCGCCGTTATAATATAAAGTAACAACGCGTAAAGGGTGAAGAACCGTTGGCGACAAAACATGAACAAATTTTGGAATACATCCACCGGCTGCCGATCGGCGAGAAAATTTCCGTTCGGCAAATTGCCAAGGAAATGGGCGTAAGCGAAGGAACGGCGTACCGAGCGATTAAAGACGCTGAGAACAAAGGGTATGTGAGCACGATTGAGCGCGTCGGCACGATCCGGATTGAGAAGAAACGGAAGGAAAACATTGAGAAGCTCACGTACGCCGAGGTTGTCAACATTGTGGACGGCCAAGTGCTTGGCGGACGTGAAGGGCTGCATAAGACGCTCAACCGCTTTGTCATCGGTGCGATGCAGCTGGAGGCGATGATGCGCTATACGGGCGCAGGGGATTTGCTTATCGTCGGCAACCGGACGAAGGCGCACGAGCTGGCGCTTCAGGCGGGGGCGGCGGTGCTCATCACCGGCGGGTTTGATACGGCCGACCACGTGAAAAAGCTCGCCGATGAGCGGCAGCTGCCGATCATTTCGACGAGCTATGACACGTTTACGGTCGCGACCATGATCAACCGGGCGATTTATGACCAGCTGATTAAAAAAGAGATCGTATTGGTTGAGGATATTATCATTCCGCTTGAAAAAACTGCGTACTTGCGCGTCGATGATCCCGTCGAGCGGTGGTATGCATTGAACAAAGAAACACGCCACAGCCGATTCCCGGTCGTCGATGATGAGCTGAAAGTGCAAGGGGTCGTAACGGCAAAAGACGTGCTCGATATGGACCGGCAGCTGCCGATTGAAAAGGTGATGACGAAGCAGCCGATTACGGTGAACGGAAAAACGTCAGTCGCCTTTGCCTCCCACATTATGGTGTGGGAAGGAATTGAACTCCTTCCCGTTGTGGATGACCATCACCGGCTGCAAGGGATCATCAGCCGCCAAGACGTGTTAAAAGCGCTGCAAATGGCGCAGCGCCAGCCGCAAGTCGGGGAGACGATCGATGATCTCATCACCGCCCAGTTTCGTGAGTCAGGCGACAAAGAGACGTTGTTTCGCTGCACGATCACCCCGCAAATGACGAACTATTTAGGGACGCTCTCGTACGGCGTGTTTACGACGATCGTCACCGAAGCGGCGGCGCGGATGCTTCGCGCGTACAAACGCGGCGATTTGGTGATGGAAAATATCACGATTTACTTCATCAAGCCGGTGCAAATCGACAGCACGGTCGACGTGCGGGCAAAGCTTTTAGAGCTCGGGCGCAAGTTCGGGAAAGTGGATGTCGAAGTGTATAACGAAGGCGATCTTGTCGGCAAAGCGATGATGATGTGCCAGCTGATCGACCGATAAACGGTAAAGGCAAAAAAGGATGTCCACTTCCTTATTGGAACATCCTTTTCCTTTATCGTTGGCCGGCGCATACGCCAAACGGCATTACCCTTGTTTTGCCGCTTCCTTTGCCTCTTCGACCGCCTGCGGCAGATAGTAGCGGTAGGCGCGGTAGCCGGCCCAAACGCTGCCAAAGCCTAAGATGATAAAAATAGCGGAGATGATGTACGTCACGGTTGTCTGATACAAAAACAATTGGTTGATCCCGAACAAGGCAACGAACAGTCCAAGCGCCATGCTCGATTTCGCCGAGAGAAAGCGGCGTTCCATCGGACGCTGGGAGCGGACGTAGCGGATTTTATAATAGACGTAAAACGAAAAGGAAAATATAATGAAAATAACCAGGGCTGGCATGGTTGATCCCTCCGTTGTTCATTTCTTTTTTCATTGTACATAGAAGCAGGGAAAAATGCCAGCGGTTGAATATGACAGGTGACAAAAAAGGGGAAGAACGAATGAAACCGGTTCATCAACAAATTCTTGATGCGATTCGTGAATTTGACACGATCATCATCCACCGGCACGTGCGCCCGGACCCGGACGCGTACGGGTCGCAAGGCGGGTTGGCGGCCATGCTAGCGGCGTCGTTTCCGAAAAAAAGGGTGTACGCGGTCGGAACGGACGATCCGTCGCTGTCGTTTTTGCGGAACATGGATGTCATTGATGATTCCGTGTACGAGCAAGCGCTCGTGATCGTCTGCGATACAGCCAATGAGGAGCGGATTTGCGACAGCCGCTACCGGCTCGGGCGAAAGCTGGTGAAAATTGACCATCACCCGAACGACACGCCGTATGGCGACATTATGTGGGTCGATACCGCCGCCAGTTCGACAAGCGAAATGATTTATGAGTTTTATTTGGCGGGAAAAGAGGAAGGATTGACGATGACCGCTGAGGCGGCGCGTCTCATTTACGCGGGCATTGTCGGCGATACGGGACGCTTTTTGTTTCCGCGCACAAGTGAAAAAACGTTCCGCTACGCTGGGGAGCTCATTTCGTACGGCTTTTCGTTGACGGAATTGTACGATGGGTTGTACCGGACAAGCCTACCGCTCGCCCGCTTAAGCGGTTATGTGCTGTCGAACTTTACGATCGAGGAAGGGGTGGCGGCTGTGAAAATGCCGCGGGCGCTGCTTGAGGAATACGGCGTCACCCCGCTTGAGGCGTCGCAACTCGTCGGTTTGCTCGGCAATATTGACGGCATTGTCGCCTGGGTGTTTTTCATTGAGGAAGAACGGGAAATCCGCGTCCGCTTCCGTTCCAAAGGGCCGGTTATCAATGTGGTCGCCAAACGCTACGGCGGCGGCGGCCATCCGCTCGCAGCCGGCGCGTCCATTGCCTCTTGGGAAGAAGCCGATCGCGTGATTGAAGACGTGAAAGCGGTCTGTCGGGCTGAGCGATGACGGAAACGGGTGGTTTTAAAAAGTTGTTGTTTAAGTGAAGCGCCATGTTGATAAGAAAAGGTGTCCCGAAGGCTTTCGGGACACCCTCTTTTCCCGCAAGACGCGCTTGTTTGGCATCGCTACGGCGGAATGGGGCGGCAAGGCGCTCTCTACGGAAGCGGCGTCAGTTTGACTTCGACGGCCAACAAGGTAAAGATCGTGAGTGTGTGAAGTTCAAGCCGGTATTGCTTCTCGTGGATCGTATACGTTTTGTTTTCAATTGCTCGCTCAATCAGTTCGCGGCTGTTGTACACCGTTTCGATATCTTTCGTAATCAAATGGGACAAATCTTCTTTGACGCTGTCTTCAATGCGAAAAGTCGTGTATGAATCAAGTTTATATTGCTCGGCGTTGGCGAGATGGACGGAAACGTCCTGCACGGTCAGCTTTTTTTTCATTTCCTTATTGTAATGAATATAGTCTTCCTGCCAAATGCGAATTTCGTTTTGCAAATCGGCGATCTGTTCGTTGAGCTCATTGACGTGCCGCACTTGTTTTTCCTGCAAGACGCCGAAAATATACAAAAAGACAAACCAGCTGATGAGCGCTCCGATCGCCGCGCCGGCGAAAAAGCGCTGCCATGACGGGTGTTGGTAATACGGAGGAATTCTCATGGCGAAATGTGCTCCTGCGTCAGCCACGTAATGATCGCCACTCCGGTTTGTGCTCCGCCCATGGCGGACAAAATGAGCAAAAATTGCCGCACGATGTCTTTCGTTTCCCCTAAAAACAGCCCTCGCTCAACGACGTAAAACGTGTCAAACGTCCCGCCGATGGCGGCGACGACCGCCCAAATGCGCAAATCGCCGGCAAATCGGTACATGGCCGTCAACGGCTGGCCGCCGCTCAAAAACGCGCCGAGCGCGCCGATGATGGCGCCGCCAAGCAGCACGCCGACGGCGATAAAATAGCTTTGAATGAACGCCGGCAAGAAGGCCGCTTTTTCGTTCATGCGTTTCCCCGCCCTTTCTTTCTCTCTTATCTATGTATATCAATAGGGTGGACGGAGTATGTAGCCGAAAGAAAAGTTTTCGCCCGTCAAGCGCACGGATGAGGGAGGGATGGTCATTATGTTCGTCCACTTGCATGTGTTGAGCGGATACAGTTTGTTTCAAAGTGCGGCGGCGGTGGAGGCGCTTGCAGCGAGGGCGAAACAGCTTGGCTATCAAGCGCTCGCGCTCACTGACCGGAATGTGTTGTATGGCGCTATTCCGTTTTACCGAGAATGCAAGCAGAACGGCATTCGCCCGATCATCGGCGTGACGGCTGATGTCGCTCTTTCTGGGGAGGAAGCGTTCCCGCTCGTGCTGTTGGCCGCCAATGAAGAGGGGTATCGCCATTTGCTTGAAATCAGCACCATGATGCAAATGGGGGAAACAAAGCATATGGAGGAAGCCGCTCTTGTGCGCTTAAGCGGCGGCATCATCGCCATCACTCCTGGAAGCGAGGGACGCGTCGAGTCGCTTGTTGCCGCCGGCGAATGGGAGCGGGCGAAAGAGGCGCTCGCCCGCTACCAACGGTTGTTTCCAGGACGGCTGTATGTCGCCATCCAGCGCGGCGAGCAAACGCGTACCTCGTATGAAGGAGAGCTTCGTCGTTTGGCGGAAGAGATGGACGTTCCGCTTGTAGCGACGAACGATGTCCGTTATATTGAGCGCGACGATGCTGTGGCGTGGCGTTGCTTGCAGGCCATCGGCCGCGGCGTGCTGCTCGCTGACATTGAGGACGATGACGGCCGCTATTTGGCGGGGCCAGAGGAGATGGCGCGCCGGTTTGCGGACTTGCCGGAGGCGCTGGAGAACAGCTTAACGATCGCCAATCAATGCGAGCTGTCTATCAAATTTGGCGGCTGGCGGCTGCCGGCGTACCCCGTTCCGGACGGAGAGACGGCCGACAGTTATTTGCGCCGCTTATCGGAACAAGGGCTCGCCCGACGCGTGCCGTCGGCCGATGAGCGCTACTGGCGTCGGCTTTCGCATGAGCTGGATGTGATTCAGTCGCTTCATTTCAGCGACTATTTTTTGATCGTCGCCGATGTGCTCGCCTACGCCCGCCGGCGCGGCATCATGGCCGGCCCGGGCCGCGGTTCGGCGGCCGGGTCGCTTGTCGCCTATGCTCTGTCGATCACCGATGTTGACCCGATCAAGTATGGGCTTTTGTTTGAACGGTTTTTAAACCCGGAGCGGGCGTCGGTGCCGGATATTGACTTGGATTTTCCTGATGACCGGCGCGAAGAAGTGATTCGCTATGTGGCGGATAAATACGGGCGTGACCGCGTCGCGCAAATCATCACGTTCGGCACGTTCGGCGCCAAAGCGGCGCTGCGCGAGACGGCCAAAGCGCTTGGCGTCCCTGGGCGGGAGGCGGAACAGGTCGCGGCGCTGTTGCCGAACAAACAAAGTGTGACGCTCAGCCAATGGCATGCCGAGTCCGCCGCTTTTCGGCGCGCGGTGGCAGCGGTTCCGCAAGGGAGAGAGTGGCTGGCTGTTGCGCAAAAACTGGAAGGGCTGCCGCGCCATACGTCGATCCACGCTGCTGGTGTCATCATCAGCCCGGAGCCGCTCGTTCGCTTCGTGCCGCTGCAGCCCAGCCATGGCGAATGGCCGTTGACGCAATACGCCATGGGGGCGCTTGAAGCGCTCGGATTGCTGAAAATTGATTTTCTCGGTTTGCGCACGCTTACGTTGATCGAGCAGATCGTGCGCTTGATCGAGCGGCAGACAGGAAAGCCGTTTGACATCCGCACGCTGCCGCTCAATGATGAAAAAACGTACGCGCTGCTTGGCGCTGGAGATACAAACGGCATTTTTCAGCTGGAATCAAGCGGGATGAAGCGCGTGCTCGCCGAGCTGCGGCCGTCGCAATTGGAAGATGTCGTCGCCGTCAATGCCTTGTATCGGCCGGGACCGATGCAAATGATCCCCGTTTACATCCGGCGCAAGCGCGGGGAAGAGCCGGTGTCCTATGCCCATCCTGATCTTGAGCCGATTTTGGCGCCCACATACGGGGTGTTGATCTACCAAGAGCAAATTATGCAAATCGCCGCTCGACTTGCCGGATTTTCTCTCGGACAAGCGGATGTGCTTCGCCGGGCGGTGGCGAAAAAAGAGAAAGCGCTGCTTGCTGAGCAGCGTCAGGCGTTTGTCGCCGGCTGCATGACGAACGGCTATCCGAAAGCAGTCGCCGAGGAACTGTATCGACACATCGTCCGCTTTGCCGATTACGGCTTCAACCGAAGCCACGCGGTCAGCTATGCGCTGTTGTCGTATGCGATGGCGTATATGAAAGCTCATTACCCGCTTTGTTTTTATGCGGTCATGCTCACCAATGCTTCCGGAGACCGAGAAAAAGCGGCGATGTACTATTGGGAGGCGGCGCGAAAAGGGATCAACATCCTTCCGCCGTCGGTCAACAAAAGCGGTTTTCGCTCTTCCGTTGAGGGGAGCGCCATTCGCCTCGGGTTGACGATGGTGAAGCAAGTCGGCTCGGCGGCGAAGCTGATTGTCGAGGAGCGGAAAGCGAACGGACCGTTTGCCGACTTCTTTGATTTCGCTGCTCGCCTGCTGCCAAAAGGGCTCGGGCGCCCGGCGCTCGAGGCGCTCATTTCCGTTGGGGCGTTTGACGAGTTCGGCGCAGATCGGGCTTCGCTTCTTGCCAGCATTGACGTTGCGATCGAACATGTGCAATGGATCAGGCCTTTAGAAACAGGCGGGCTGTCGTTAAAGCCGAAATACGCTGATGCGCCGCCTCTATCGCCGGCTGAGCGGCGGCGGCGGGAAGCGGAGTTTCTTGGCTTCGCCGTCACCCCGCACCCGGCGGCGGTGCTTCGCCCGTTGCTGCAAGCGGCGGGGGCGGTGTGTGTTGCCGATGTACAAGGTCCGTCAACTGTGGTCGGGGGAGCGGTCGTCCGCATACGGAAAACGAGGACAAAGCAGGGTGAAGAAATGGCGTTTTTCACCGTCGGCGATGAGAGCGGGGAATTGGAGGCGGTGGCGTTTCCGAACGTTTACCGCCGCGCGGCGGACGTATTGAAAGAAGGGCAGTTTGTATTGCTTGCCGGAACGATTGAGGTGCGCGGCGGACGGCGTCAGCTCATCATCCGCCGGGCCGAACGCTTGACGGCGTCGGCGCTGTATATCGACGCCAGCCGCCAAGACAAGGCGCGTCTTGCCGCGCTGAAGCCGCTGTTGGAACGACACCAAGGCCGCACCCCGGTGTATTTGTACGATGAAGCGAAGCGAAAGCTTCTCCGTCTTCCCGAGCGGTATGCGGCCGATCTCACCGCCCCGCTTGTCGATGAACTGCTTTCCTTGTTCAGCTTCGGACGCGTGGTCGTCAAGTAAATCGCTCTTTACTATTTCATTATTTTGTTATATCGTATAACCATTAGGTGGTCAGACCAGTGGATGAAGCGAAGGAGAGGGGTCATTGTATCAAAGAGGAGAACGTGTGTGCCGAGACGTTGAAACATATCCACCGTATGATGGTGGAAGACAACTTAGCCCCTGGCGACAAGCTGCCGTCGGAGCGCGAGCTGGCCGAACGGCTCGGCGTCGGGCGTTCATCAGTGCGCGAGGCGTTGCGGGCGCTTGAATTTCTCGGCTTGATTGAAACGCGGCGCGGCGAGGGGAGGTATATGCGTGAGGTCGGCAGCCACCAGCTGATCGACCTGTTGGCGATGTTTTTGTTGGAAAACGAACGGGCGAAGGCGGATTTGGCGGAAACAAAATGGCTCATCGAGCGCCTGTTGCTTGAGCTTGCGTGCCGGCGCCGGAGCGCGGAGGACGTAGACGAGTTGAAAAAAATCGTTCGTCAAAAACCGATTGATTTCGCGCGGTTTTTCGAGACGGTGGTGGAAGCGGCTGGCAATGTTTTGCTCGCCCGCATTTGGCGGGTGCTGTCGGGGTTTGCCGCTTCGTTTGCGCCCGAGCCGCCCCTTGCCGACGCCGGTTATGAACAGCTGCTTGCCGCGTTGGAAAGGCAAGATCCGGCGGAGACTGTCGCCGTCTGGGAGGCGCAACGGCCTTCGCCGTTGTCGAAACGGGCAGGACATCGTTTGACAAACAATGATGTCCATTTTCGATAAAGTAGTAGAGAGGCGAAAACGCAAAGGAGGGGCTCCCTCGTGTGGAAAGACTTGTTTGCGAAAAAGAAAAAGTATGCACCGCTGCCTTCAGAACAAGCGAGGCATGAAGTGCCGGAAGGTGTGATGACGAAATGTCCGCAATGCAAAAAAATTATGTATACAAAAGAGTTGATCAAAAACTTGCGCGTTTGCCTAAGCTGCGGCTACCATCATCCGATGCCGGCGCGTGAACGGATTGCAAGCCTTCTTGATGACGGCAGCTTCTGCGAGTATGACGCCGATATGATCTCGGTCAATCCGCTCGGCTTTCCGGGCTACATAGAAAAACTGGAAGAAGACCGGCGCAAGTCGGGGCTGAACGAGGCGGTCGTCACCGGCGAAGGGGCGCTTGACGGCCATCCGCTCGTCATTGCTGTCATGGATTCATCGTTTCGCATGGGCAGCATGGGCTCGGTCGTCGGCGAGAAAATCGCCCGCGCCGTCGAGCGGGCGCGCGAACAGCAGAGGCCGTTTCTCATTTTCACCGCTTCCGGCGGCGCCCGCATGCAAGAAGGGGTGTTGAGCCTCATGCAAATGGCGAAAACAAGCGCGGCGCTCAAACGGTTCAGCAACGACGGCGGCTTGTTCATCTCCGTCATGACCCACCCGACGACTGGCGGTGTATCGGCGAGCTTCGCCTCGCTTGGGGATTATAACTTTGCTGAGCCGGGGGCGCTCATTGGTTTTGCCGGCCGTCGCGTCATCGAGCAGACGGTGCGCGAAGAGCTGCCGGACGATTTCCAGACAGCGGAGTTTTTGCTGAAGCACGGGCAGCTCGATGCCGTCATTCACCGCCACGAGCTGAAAGAAACGCTTGCGGTCGTCTTGGATATTCATCAAAAAGGAGGGGAAGAGGGATGGTGGCGGAATTAGAATTCGAAAAGCCGCTTGTCGAGCTGCGCCGCAAAATTCAAGAGTTGAAAGAGTTCATGAAAACGGCGGACGTCGATTTATCGGCGGAAATCGAAAAGCTCGAAGCGCGCCTCGCCAAGCTGGAAAACGAGATTTATGCGAATTTGACGCCGTGGGACCGCGTGCAAATCGCCCGCCATCCGCAGCGGCCGACGACGCTCGATTACATCGAGCGGTTGTTTACGAACTTTCTTGAGTGCCACGGCGACCGCTGCTTTGGCGATGACGAGGCGATCGTCGGCGGCATCGCCAAATACGACGGACTCCCCGTGACGGTCATCGGTCATCAGCGCGGCAAAGATACGAAAGAAAACTTGCGCCGCAACTTTGGCATGCCGCATCCGGAAGGGTACCGGAAAGCGTTGCGGCTCATGAAGCAGGCGGAAAAGTTTTCTCGGCCGATCATCTGCTTTATCGACACGAAAGGCGCCTACCCGGGCAAAGCGGCCGAAGAGCGCGGGCAAAGCGAGGCGATCGCCCGCAACTTGTTTGAAATGGCTGGACTCACGGTGCCTGTCGTCTGCATCGTCATCGGAGAGGGCGGAAGCGGCGGGGCGCTGGCCCTTGGCGTCGGCAACCATATCCATATGCTTGAAAACTCGACGTACTCGGTCATCTCGCCGGAAGGGGCAGCGGCGATTTTGTGGAAAGACGCTTCATTGGCGCAGCGGGCGGCGGAAACGATGAAAATCACCGCTCATGATTTAAAGGCGCTCGGTGTCATTGATGAAATCATTCCGGAAGTGAAAGGCGGAGCGCACCGCGACGTCGATGAGCAAGCCAAGCGAATTGACTGCGTGCTGCGCCGTTCGCTCAAGCAGCTGTTGGCGCTTGATGGCGAAGAACTCGTCCGGCAGCGTTACGAAAAATTTAAACAAATGGGCCAAGTGTCGTTTTTGCCGGAAACGATTCGGGCAAGATAAGGAAAAAGCTGTCTCCGTCTGCGAGACAGCTTTGTTCTATCGTGAAAAAATCCACTTTTGTAAGCCGTTTCAGCAAAGCCTTCTGTATTGTGTTCCACTGTTGTTCATGGTACATTAGGGATGTTCAAGAAGACGTATGAGGTCGGACGTGTGCAATTTGATGCAAATGAGGTGGAAATGATGAAACGGATTGGTGTGTTGACAAGCGGCGGCGACTCGCCGGGCATGAATGCGGCCATTCGCGCTGTCGTCCGCAAAGCGATTTACCATGGGGTGGAAGTGTATGGAATCTACCACGGGTATGCCGGACTGATCGCCGGAAACATCAAAAAGTTGGAAGTCGGGGACGTCGGGGACATCATCCATCGCGGCGGCACGATCCTTTACACCGCCCGCTGCCCGGAGTTCAAGACGGAAGAAGGGCAGAAAAAAGGGATCGAGCAGCTGAAAAAGCACGGCATTGAAGGGCTGGTCGTCATCGGCGGCGACGGGTCGTATCAAGGAGCGAAAAAATTGACGGAGCACGGCTTCCCGTGCGTCGGCGTGCCCGGGACGATCGACAACGACATTCCAGGCACCGATTTTACGATCGGCTTTGACACGGCGCTCAATACGGTCATTGACGCCATTGACAAAATCCGCGACACGGCGACGTCGCATGAACGGACGTACGTCATCGAAGTGATGGGCCGCCATGCCGGCGATATTGCGCTATGGTCGGGGCTTGCCGGCGGGGCGGAGACGATTTTGATTCCGGAAGCGGACTACGACATGGACGACATCATCGCCCGCTTGAAGCGCGGCCATGAACGCGGCAAAAAACATAGCATCATCATCGTCGCCGAGGGAGTTGGCAGCGGTGTCGACTTCGGCCGGCAAATCCAAGAGGCGACCGGCTTTGAGACGCGCGTCACCGTATTGGGCCACGTGCAGCGCGGCGGATCGCCGACGGCGTTTGACCGCGTGCTCGCCAGCCGCCTCGGCGCCCGTGCGGTCGAGCTGCTCCTTGAAGGCAAAGGCGGCCGTTGCGTTGGCATCCAAAACAACCAAATCGTTGACCATGACATTGCCGAAGCGTTGGCGAAAACACATACGGTCGATCAGCGGATGTATACATTGTCGAAAGAGTTGTCGATTTAATTCCCGAGGGGAAAGGAAGAAGAAGTGATGAAGCGGAAAACGAAAATCGTCTGTACGATCGGGCCGGCAAGCGAGAGCGTGGACAAGCTCGTGCAATTGATCGAAGCGGGGATGAACGTGGCGCGCCTCAACTTTTCGCACGGCGACCATGAGGAACACGGGCGGCGCATCGCCAACATTCGCGAGGCGGCGCGGCGGACGGGCCAAACGGTCGCCATTTTGCTCGATACGAAAGGACCGGAAATCCGCACGCACAATATGGAAAACGGCGCCATCGAACTGAAGGAAGGGGCAAAGCTCATCATTTCGATGAGCGAAGTGCTCGGCACGCCGGAAAAAATTTCTGTCACCTATCCGGGGCTGATCGATGATGTGTCCGTTGGTTCGAAAATTTTGCTGGACGATGGGTTGATCGGCCTTGAAGTCAACGCGGTCGACAAGCAAGCTGGAGAAATTGTCACGACCGTCTTAAACAGCGGCGTGCTCAAAAACAAAAAAGGGGTCAATGTCCCCGGCGTGCGCGTCAATTTGCCGGGCATCACCGAGAAGGATCGAGCCGATATTTTATTTGGCATCCGCCAAGGCATCGACTTCATCGCCGCCTCGTTTGTTCGTCGGGCGTCTGATGTGCTCGAAATCCGCGAGCTGCTTGAGGCGAATGATGCCTTACATATCCAAATTATCGCGAAAATTGAAAATGAAGAAGGCGTCGCCAACATCGATGAAATTTTGGAAGCCGCCGACGGCCTCATGGTGGCGCGCGGCGACCTTGGCGTTGAGATTCCGGCTGAGGAAGTGCCTCTCATTCAAAAAATGCTCATTAAAAAGTGCAACATGCTTGGCAAGCCGGTCATCACGGCGACGCAAATGCTCGACTCGATGCAGCGCAATCCGCGGCCGACGCGGGCTGAGGCGAGCGATGTCGCCAACGCCATTTTTGACGGCACCGACGCTGTCATGCTTTCCGGGGAAACCGCAGCCGGCCAGTATCCGGTCGAAGCGGTAAAAACGATGCACCAAATCGCGCTCCGCACCGAGCAAGCGTTGGAGCATCGCGACATTTTGTCCCAGCGCACGAAAGAAAGCCAAACGACGATCACCGATGCCATCGGCCAATCGGTCGCCCACACGGCGCTCAATTTGGATGTCGCGGCGATCGTGACGCCGACGGTGAGCGGAAAAACGCCGCAGATGGTGGCGAAATACCGCCCGAAAGCCCCGATCATCGCGGTGACATCAAACGAAGCAGTCTCGCGGCGGCTGGCGCTCATTTGGGGCGTGTATACGAAAGAAGCACCGCATGTCAATACAACCGATGAAATGCTCGATGTGGCGGTCGACGCGGCAGTGCGCTCCGGCTTGGTGAAACACGGCGACTTGGTCGTCATCACGGCCGGCGTGCCGGTCGGCGAAACAGGATCGACGAACTTAATGAAAGTGCACGTCATCAGCGACTTGCTTGCCAAAGGGCAAGGCATCGGCCGCAAGTCGGCATTCGGCAAGGCGGTCGTCGCCAAAACGGCGGAAGAGGCGTGCCGAAAAATGGTAGAGGGCGGCATTTTAGTCACCATCAGCACTGATGCCGATATGATGCCGGCTCTCGAAAAAGCGGCGGCGATCATCACCGAGGAAGGCGGGTTGACGAGCCATGCCGCGGTCGTCGGCTTAAGCCTTGGCATTCCGGTCGTCGTTGGGGTGGAAAATGCTACCAAATTGTTTAAAGATGGGCAAGAGATCACGGTCGATGGCGGCTTTGGCGCCGTCTACCGCGGCCATGCGAGCGTGTTGTAACGGACGTTGCAGCAAAAACAGCCTTGGCGGGAGCCAAGGCTGTTTCGATTACGTGGTCGGCTTGCCGATAATAAAGCGCCAAATATCGCGGAAAACATTGGCGCTATGGAGCGTGCGGATGATAACGAGCGCCACCGGACCGGCGATCAAGCCGAGAAAGCCGAGCAACTTGAAGCCGACGAACAAAGCGATGAGCGTCGCGAGCGGATCGAGGCCGATCGTTGAAGAAAGCACTTTCGGCTCCATGATTTGCCGCTGGACGAGGACGACGACATACAGCACGCCCAACCCGATGGCAAACGGAATGTCGCCGCTAGCAGCAGCGTAAATGATCCAAGGAACAAATACAATCCCCGTTCCCAAATACGGCAAAATATCGACGAACCCGATGATCAACGCGATGGTAATTGCGTAATCGACGCGCAAAATAAGCAAGCCGATCAACACGATGACCGTCGTAATCGAAATGAGCGTCGCCTGCGCTTTAATAAAGCCAAACAGCGCCCGCTTCAAATCAAGAAACACCGTTTTTCCGCTTGTGCGGGCTTTCGTCGGCAGCCATTGCTGCGCCATGCGCATCAGACGGTGCCAGTCTTTGCTGATGAAAAACGTCGCCAGCAGCGAAAAAATAAAAACGGTCGCTGCATTCGGCAGCCAGGCAAGAAGCTGCGGAATGTTTTGCAGGATGCTTTGAACAAATTCTCCGACCGTCGTCCCAATTTTTTTTCCGACGGCTTGAATGTTTTGTATAATTGTATCCTGTTGGGTGGCGCTTAAACTTTTAAACATCCCGGCCAAATCTTTGTAAATCGGGATGATTTGGTCGGCGACGAACGTCTCCATGTAAGTGATCAACGCTTGAAATTTTTCCGGCACGACGTTGGCTAAATATTGCGTTCCCGAAACAATTTCAGCAACGAGAAGCGTGACCAAACCGGCGACCGCGGCAAATAAAATGATGAGCGTGACGCTGACCGCGAGCCAGCGCGGCATTTTCGCTTTCCGCTCCAAAACATCGACGAGCGGGTTGATGATCATCGCGATGAAAAAGGCGATGATGAACGGATACGTCACCGTCGAGATGTAGTACGCGGCGATGGCGCCGAGCACTACGATGGCGACGACGAGAAAGAAGCGCAAAAAACGATCGACATAAACTCGGGACAATGTTTCACCCCCAACGATGTTCCATATTGATATATTACACGTTTTCTTACGGGGAAGCAAAAAGGCAAGTTTCATAGGAAAGGGCGGACGACCATGAACGAACCGGTGTTGTTTTTATTGTTGTTGCTTGCGCTTGGCCTGTTAGCGAAAAACAAGTCGCTTATTGTCGCCGTCGTCGTGCTGGTGGCCATCAAACTTGTCGGCTTGGATCAAAAAGTGCTGCCGATCATTCAGTCCAAAGGGATCAACTGGGGGGTGACGGTTATTACGATCGCCGTGCTCGCTCCCATCGCTTCTGGGGAGATCGGCTTTAAGCAGCTTGTCGGCTCTCTGCAGTCGTTGTCGGCCTGGGTGGCGCTCGCATCTGGCATTTTTGTCGCCTTGATCGCCAAAGAGGGGGTTGCGATGCTGGCCAATGACCCCCATATGACGGCGGCGCTTGTGTTCGGCACCATCATTGCCGTATCCTTGTTTCACGGGGTGGCGGTTGGGCCATTGATCGGCGCTGGCATTGCCTATACGGTCATCAAAATGGTAGAATATTTTTGATCATCAGGCGGTGTGTGGGATCCTCCGTTTTGAGATGAATGGATTTCCATTTTGTTCCTGAACATCGTTTCTTTTGACGTGTGACAGCTGACAAAAGTCTGATAATTGTTTATAATAATAAACGTGAGTGAGTTTTCGGCCAAGCTTTGTGCAGCTGTTGCGACGGGGCGGTTGTCGCCGGCATCATGTAAGCACTTTCGCGCGCGTTTTTTGCCTCCATTTCGAGCAAGCGCTCACCGGCCATCTGTCGTTATGGCCGGAACTTATGAAGAGAAGGGGAGATTGAACATGACAGTAACCCGTGGTTTAGAGGGAGTTGTGGCCACAACTTCAAGCATCAGTTCGATCATCGATGACACGTTGACGTATGTCGGTTATGACATTGACGATTTAGCCGAAAACGCTTCCTTCGAAGAAGTCATTTATTTGCTTTGGCATCGCGAACTGCCGACGAAAGAGCAGCTTGAGGAATTAAAGAAACAGTTGGCGGAAAACGCTGAAATTCCGAATGAAATCATTGAACACTTCAAGCTGTATCCGATTGACAAAGTGCATCCGATGGCTGCTTTGCGCACCGCGGTATCGCTTCTCGGCTTGTATGACGAAGAGGCGGATGTCATGACGAAAGAGGCGAACTATCGGAAAGCGATTCGCCTGCAGGCGAAAATCCCGACGATCGTCACCGCCTTCGCCCGCGTGCGCAAAGGGTTGGAACCGGTTGCGCCGCGCAAAGATTTGAGCTTTGCCGCCAATTTCTTGTACATGTTGACCGGTAAAGAACCAGACGACATTGCTGTGGAAGCGTTCAACAAGGCGCTCGTGTTGCATGCTGACCACGAGTTGAACGCGTCGACGTTCACGGCGCGCGTCTGCGTAGCCACGCTGTCCGATATTTATTCCGGAATCACCGCGGCGATCGGCGCCTTGAAAGGGCCGCTTCACGGCGGAGCGAACGAAGCGGTGATGAAAATGTTGACGGAAATCGGCACGGTC
Organism: Geobacillus sp. LEMMY01; assembly: GCF_002042905.1. Lineage (NCBI taxonomy): Bacteria > Bacillati > Bacillota > Bacilli > Caryophanales > Anoxybacillaceae > Geobacillus > Geobacillus sp. LEMMY01. The sequence continues at coordinate 34,011 of NZ_MVKA01000019.1, read as the reverse complement.
GACAACGTCGAGCCATACATCCGCGCCAAGCTGGCCAACAAAGAAAAAATTATGGGCTTTGGCCATCGCGTCTACCGAAAAGGCGACCCGCGCGCCAAACATTTGAAAAAAATGTCGGAAAAACTGACGAAGCTCGTCGGCGAGCCGCATTGGTATGAAATGTCGACGAAGATTGAAGAAATCGTCACATCGGAAAAAGCGCTGCCGCCGAACGTTGACTTTTATTCCGCCTCGGTTTACCATTGTTTAGGAATCGATCATGATTTGTTTACGCCGATTTTTGCCGTCAGCCGCACCTCTGGATGGTTGGCCCACATTTTGGAGCAATATGACAACAACCGTCTCATCCGTCCGCGCGCCGAGTACACCGGCCCGGGCAAACGGGCGTACGTGCCGATCGACGAGCGCGGCTAACTAAGTGAACAAGGCGGTGAAGGCGAGCCTTCACGCCTTTTCAATAAAACATCGCATTGGGGGGTTTACACGTGACGCAAGGGGAAAAAATTACGGTCACTAATGGTGTGCTCAACGTTCCAAACCATCCGATCATCCCGTTCATCGAAGGGGACGGAACCGGCCCGGACATTTGGGCGGCCGCTTCGCGCGTGCTCGAAGCAGCGGTGGAAAAAGCGTACAAAGGCGAGAAAAAAATCGTCTGGAAGGAAGTGCTTGCTGGTGAAAAAGCGTACAAGCTGACGGGCAACTGGCTTCCGGATGAGACGCTCGAGACGATCCGCGAATACATAATCGCCATTAAAGGGCCGTTGACAACGCCGGTCGGCGGCGGCATCCGCTCGCTGAACGTAGCGCTCCGCCAAGAGCTCGACCTGTTTGTCTGCCTGCGCCCGGTCCGCTACTTCCCAGGCGTTCCGTCGCCGGTGAAACGCCCGGAAGACACCGATATGGTCATCTTCCGTGAAAACACGGAAGACATTTACGCTGGCATTGAATATGCCAAAGGCACGCCGGAAGTGAAAAAAGTGATCGACTTTTTGCAAAACGAAATGGGCGTGCGCAAAATCCGCTTCCCGGAAACGTCCGGCATTGGCATTAAGCCGATTTCCGAACAAGGGACGAAGCGGCTCGTGCGCGCGGCGATCAACTACGCGATCGAACACGGCCGCAAGTCGGTGACGCTCGTTCATAAAGGGAACATTATGAAATTCACCGAAGGCGCGTTTAAAAACTGGGGTTATGAATTGGCGGAGGAAGAATTCGCCGACAAAGTGTTCACATGGGCGCAATACGACCGAATCGTTGAAGCGGAAGGCAAGGAAGCGGCGAACAAAGCGCTTGCTGATGCGGAAGCGTCCGGCAAAATCATTATCAAAGACGTCATCGCTGACATCTTCCTGCAACAAATTTTGACGCGTCCACGAGAGTTTGATGTCATCGCGACGATGAACTTAAACGGCGACTATATCTCGGATGCCCTCGCAGCCCAGGTAGGCGGCATCGGCATCGCTCCGGGAGCGAACATCAACTACGAAACCGGTCACGCCATTTTCGAAGCGACGCACGGCACGGCGCCGAAATATGCGGGGCTCGATAAAGTCAATCCGTCGTCCGTCATCCTATCTGGCGTGATGATGTTTGAGCATCTCGGTTGGAACGAAGCAGCGAAATTGATCATCAAAGCGATGGAGAAAACAATCGCCGCGAAAATCGTCACGTATGACTTCGCCCGCCTGATGGAAGGGGCGACAGAAGTGAAATGTTCGGAATTTGCTGATGCGCTCATCCGCAATATGGACTAACCTTTGAAAGAAAGGGATGGCAAACGATGGCGATGAAACGAAAAAAAATCTCGGTGATCGGCGCCGGATTCACGGGGGCGACGACGGCGTTCCTTTTGGCGCAAAAAGAGCTCGGCGACGTCGTGTTGGTCGATATTCCGCAGCTTGAGAACCCAACGAAAGGGAAGGCGCTCGATATGCTCGAGGCAAGCCCGGTGCTCGGCTTTGACGCGAACATCATCGGCACGTCGGATTACGCTGACACAGCCGATTCCGACATTGTCGTCATCACGGCAGGCATCGCCCGCAAACCGGGCATGAGCCGCGACGATTTGGTGACGACGAACCAAAAAATTATGAAGCAAGTGACGAAAGAAGTCGTCAAATATTCGCCGAACTGCTACATCATCGTCTTGACGAACCCGGTTGATGCGATGACGTATACGGTCTTCAAAGAGTCCGGGTTCCCGAAAAACCGTGTCATCGGACAGTCGGGCGTCTTGGATACGGCGCGCTTCCGCACGTTCGTCGCTCAAGAGCTGAACATTTCGGTAAAAGATGTCACTGGGTTTGTTTTAGGCGGCCATGGCGACGACATGGTGCCGCTCGTCCGCTACTCGTACGCCGGCGGCATTCCGCTCGAAAAACTCATTCCGAAAGATCGTTTGGACGCCATCGTTGAGCGGACGCGCAAAGGCGGCGGTGAAATCGTCAACCTGCTCGGCAACGGCAGCGCCTACTACGCACCGGCCGCGTCGTTGGTCGAAATGGTCGAGGCGATTTTGAAAGACCAGCGCCGCATTTTGCCGGCAATCGCCTATCTTGAAGGCGAATACGGCTATGAAGGCATTTATTTGGGCGTGCCGACGATCCTCGGCGGCAACGGCATCGAGAAAGTGATCGAGCTCGAGCTGACCGAAGAGGAAAAAGCGGCGCTCGCCAAATCCGTCGAATCCGTCAAAAATGTCATGCGTATGTTGGAATAGTGGCGAGGCAAAAATTCGGGCGTTGCCCGGATTTTTGCCCACAGTCAATGAAAGCGCTTTCTAGACAACAAAGGGGTGGAAACATGTTGAAAAAACGGAAGCTCGGGAGACGGATCGGGGAAATTCAAGCGGGGGAAAAGCTCGTGTTCCAAGCCGCCATCGAAGATAAAGATTTGCTTCTTTATCTTGGGCTGACGGATGATGCCAATCCGCTCTATATCCAGCACGATTATGCTTCGCAGACGCCGTTTGGAAAACCGGTCGTTCCGCCGGTCATGTTGACGGGGATGATCACTTCCGCGGTCTCCAAATATTTGCCGGGCCCGGGCAGCTACATTACGCGGCAGGATCTTCGCTTTCTCCGCCCAGTTTATCATTATGAAACGCTCGAATTTTTGCTGGAAGTCGCCGATGTCGATGAGGCGGGCCATTGCGTGACGTTGTCCGTCATGGCGACGCGCGGTGCGGAGACGGTGCTGGAAGGGGCGTTGTCTGTTTGTCCGCCGCATACGTTGCCGCGCCTAGACGGGCGCGTGCTCGAGAACTTTTAACGGATTTCCGAAAGAAGTCCCCCACTTCGAAACAAAGGGGAAGTTTCATGCCGCTTTCCGCCAAAAGAAGCCAACGAAACGCGAGGGTCAGTTTTCCGCGGGCGACCTGTCCGCAGGAAAACTCCTTTTTTCTTTTTTGTCCGAATCAAGGCGTCAATTGTGGTATCATAAAGGCAGAAACCATTGGACGGGATGGAGGAGCGGCATGGGACGAAAAATTTTAGTTGTCGATGACGAACAGCCGATTGTGACTCTGTTGTCGTACAATTTGGAGAAAGCCGGATTTCACGTCGTGACCGCTCACGATGGCGAAGAGGCGCTCGTGAAAGTAGCGTCCGAACAGCCGGCGCTCATCATTTTGGACTTGATGCTGCCGAAGCTTGACGGCGTTGATGTGTGCAAGCGGCTTCGCCAGCAGCAAATCATGACGCCGATTTTAATGTTGACGGCTCGCGATGATGAATTTGACAAAGTGCTTGGCCTTGAGCTTGGCGCCGACGACTATATGACGAAGCCGTTCAGCCCGCGCGAAGTCATTGCACGCGTCAAGGCGATTTTGCGCCGCACGGAGATCGTTCAGCCGGCGGCTGAATCGAGCGAGCGGCTTGTTGTTGGCGAGCTGGAAATTTTTCCAGAACGCTATGAAGCAACGATCGGCGGCAAGCCGCTTGAGCTGACGCCGAAAGAGTTTGAGTTGCTCCTTTATTTGGCTCGCCATAAAGGGCGGGTGTTGACGCGCGACCAGCTGCTCAGCGCTGTGTGGAACTACGAGTTTGCCGGTGATACACGCATTGTCGACGTCCATATCAGTCACTTGCGCGAGAAGATCGAAACCGATACGAAAAAACCGATGTACATTAAAACGGTGCGCGGCCTTGGCTACAAGTTGGAGGAACCGAAGCGGCATGAATAGCTTCCGCACCCGCCTTTTGTTTTGGCTCGTGACGCTCATCGCCGCGGTGTTGATCGCCCTCGGGCTTTTGCTCGGGCAATTGCTGAAAGATTTTTACGCCGAGACGATGAACAAACGGATGGAAAAAGAGGCCCAAGCGCTTGCGATTTTGCTTGAAAATGAACCGCTCGAGCAAATCCGCGCCGATTTGCAGGAAATGGGGAATGAGCTGTCGTCCCGCATCACCGTGCTCGATAAAGAAGAACGGGTGCGGTTTGACAGCGGTCGCGTCGCGGCGATCAGCGACAAAGACCATGAGCGCATCGTCCGAATGATTTTGCGCAAAAAGCAGTTTCCCCGTTTTTCCGTGATTGAAAAAACAAACGACGTCTATTACTACATCGTCCCGTACGAGCGCGGTGAACGGAGCGGGTACGTCGTTTTAAGCACGCCGACGAGCTCACTCCAAAAAGTAAACGAGCAAATTTGGGGGGTGCTCACGAGCAGCCTCGGGATGGCGCTCGTTGTCATCATCGCCCTCGTCTGGAAAATCGCCAATCAATATATGAAGCCGATTGAAGAAGCGACGAAAGTGGCGTTTGAGCTGGAAAAAGGCAATTACGCCGCCCGTGTGCCCGATGGTGAATATAACGAGGCCGGGATGCTTGTGCGCTCGATCAACCGGCTGGCCCGCCATTTGCAGGAGATGAGCCGGGCGCGGGAAATTCAGACCGATCGGCTTCACACGCTCATTGAAAACGTTGGCAGCGGGCTGTTGTTTATTGACCACCGTGGACATATTTCCCTCATCAACCGGGCGTTCCAAATGCAGTTTCATATCGATCCGTCCGCCTGCCTGTACCGTCCGTACGCCGATGTGCTGCCGCACCGCGACATCGTCCGGTTTATCGATGATATTTTCATCACCGAAACGACGATGCGTCGACATATGCGGCTGACGATTGGCATCGAGCGGAAACATTTCGATGTATACGGGGCCCCGATCATCGGCACGAACGCCGAATGGAAAGGGATTGTCGTCGTGTTTCACGACATTACGGAGCTGAAGCGTCTTGAGCAAATCCGCAAAGACTTTGTCGCTAACGTTTCGCACGAATTGAAAACGCCGGTGACGTCCATCAAAGGATTCGCCGAAACGCTATTGGATGGTGCCATGAAGGATGAAGCGGCGCTCGAACATTTTTTGACCATCATCTTAAAAGAAAGCGAACGGTTGCAAACGCTCGTTGAGGAACTGTTGGACTTGTCGAAAATCGAGCAACACGGGTTTCAGCTGCAACTCGAAGACGTGGATATCGCTCAAGTCATCGCCGAAGCGGCTGCTGTGTTTCGCCAAAAAGCGGCGGAAAAACAAATTGATTTGCATATCGAATCGCCACCCGGGCTTGTCATCCGCGGTGACAGAAATCGGATGAAGCAAATTTTGCTGAACTTGCTCGCCAACGCCATCACGTATACGCCGGAGCGCGGACGGGTCGCCGTCGAGGCGGAAGAGACGGAAAACGAAGTGTTGATTCATGTGAAAGACACCGGCATCGGCATTGAGGAAAAGGAAATCCCGCGCATTTTTGAGCGTTTTTACCGCGTCGACAAGGCGCGCAGCCGCGATTCCGGCGGAACGGGGTTGGGCCTGGCGATTGTGAAACATTTGGTTGAGGCTCACCACGGATATATTACCGTAGCGAGCAAAGTGGGGCGCGGCACCGTGTTTACGATCCATTTTCCAAAGCCGGGGCGGTAGCCGGCCTCTTTTTTTATCATCTCCAACTGAGAAGCCCCCCATTTCTCAGCGTGAGCGTAAGTGGGGGATGAATCGGCGCCTCCCATCATGGTGGGAGAGCGTTTCAAGGCAAGCCGCAGGCATGATAGAACAAGGAGCATCCGAGGAGGGATGAAATTGAAGAAAAAGCTGGTCTTAATCGACGGCAACAGCGTGGCGTACCGCGCCTTTTTCGCCTTGCCGCTGCTGCATAACGACAAAGGCATCCATACGAACGCCGTCTACGGGTTTACGATGATGTTGAACAAAATTTTGGCCGAAGAAGAGCCAACCCATTTGCTTGTGGCGTTTGATGCTGGGAAAACGACGTTTCGGCATGAAGCGTTTCAAGAGTATAAAGGCGGGCGCCAGCAGACGCCCCCGGAGCTGTCGGAGCAGTTTCCGCTGTTGCGCGAGTTGCTGAAAGCGTATCGCATCCCTGCCTATGAACTCGACAACTACGAAGCGGACGATATTATCGGAACGCTTGCCGCCCGCGCCGAGCAGGAAGGGTTTGAGGTGAAAGTCATTTCCGGCGACCGCGATTTAACCCAGCTCGCCTCCCCCCATGTGACGGTGGACATTACGAAAAAAGGGATTACCGATATCGAACCGTACACGCCGGAGACGGTCCGCGAAAAATATGGCTTAACCCCGGAACAAATCGTTGATTTGAAAGGATTGATGGGCGACAAGTCGGACAACATTCCTGGGGTGCCGGGCATTGGGGAAAAGACGGCGGTCAAGCTGCTCAGGCAATTCGGCACGGTCGAAAACGTGCTCGCCTCCATTGACGAGATCAAAGGCGAAAAGTTGAAAGAAACGCTGCGCCAACACCGCGATGTGGCGCTTTTAAGCAAAAAGCTCGCCGCCATTCGCCGCGACGCCCCGGTCGAGCTCTCGCTTGATGACATCGCCTATCAAGGTGAAGACCGTGAGAAAGTGATCGCTTTATTTAAAGAGCTTGGGTTTCAATCGTTTTTAGAGAAAATGGATTCGCCGTCACCAGAAGAGGAAAAACCGCTTGCGGAGATGGCATTCACGCTTGCTGACCGCGTGACGGAGGAGATGCTTGCCGACAAGGCGGCGCTTGTCGTTGAGGTGGTCGAGGAAAATTATCATGATGCGCCGATCGTCGGCATCGCTGTGGTCAACGAACATGGACGGTTTTTCCTGCGCCCGGAGACGGCGCTTGCCGATCCGCAGTTTGTCGCCTGGCTTGGTGATGAAACGAAGAAAAAAAGCATGTTTGACTCAAAGCGCGCGGCAGTCGCCTTGAAATGGAAAGGAATTGAGCTATGCGGCGTTTCCTTTGATTTATTGCTGGCCGCCTATTTGCTTGATCCGGCGCAAGGTGTTGATGATGTGGCTGCCGCAGCAAAAATGAAGCAATACGAAGCGGTGCGGCCGGATGAAGCGGTGTATGGCAAAGGGGCGAAGCGGGCCGTGCCGGATGAGCCAGTGCTCGCCGAGCATCTCGTCCGCAAGGCGGCGGCGATTTGGGCGCTCGAACGGCCGTTTTTGGATGAGTTGCGCCGCAACGAACAAGATGGGTTGCTCGTCGAGCTCGAGCAACCGCTGGCAACGATTTTGGCGGAAATGGAATTTGCCGGGGTGAAAGTGGATACGAAGCGGCTCGAACAGATGGGCGAAGAGCTCGCGGAGCAGCTGCGTACGGTCGAGCAGCGCATTTATGAGCTCGCCGGCCAGGAGTTCAACATCAATTCTCCGAAACAGCTCGGCGTCATTTTATTTGAAAAACTGCAGCTGCCGGTCTTGAAAAAAACGAAAACCGGCTACTCCACTTCGGCGGATGTGCTTGAAAAACTTGCGCCTTATCACGAGATCGTGGAAAACATTTTGCATTACCGCCAGCTTGGCAAGTTGCAGTCGACGTATATTGAAGGATTGCTGAAAGTCGTGCGACCCGATACAAAGAAGGTGCATACGATTTTCAATCAGGCGCTGACGCAAACCGGACGGCTCAGCTCGACGGAGCCGAACTTGCAAAACATTCCGATTCGGCTTGAGGAAGGACGGAAAATTCGCCAAGCGTTCGTGCCGTCGGAGCCCGACTGGCTCATTTTCGCCGCCGACTACTCGCAAATTGAGTTGCGCGTCCTCGCCCATATTGCTGAAGATGACAATTTAATTGAAGCGTTCCGCCGCGATTTGGATATCCATACGAAAACAGCGATGGACATTTTCCATGTGAGCGAGGACGAAGTGACGCCCAACATGCGCCGTCAGGCGAAGGCGGTCAACTTTGGGATCGTTTACGGGATCAGTGATTACGGCTTGGCGCAAAACTTAAATATTTCGCGCAAAGAGGCGGCTGAATTCATCGAGCGCTACTTTGCCAGTTTTCCGGGCGTGAAGCGGTATATGGAAAACATTGTGCAAGAAGCGAAACAGAAAGGGTATGTGACGACGCTGTTGCATCGGCGCCGCTATTTGCCGGATATCACGAGCCGCAACTTCAACGTCCGCAGCTTCGCCGAGCGGACGGCGATGAACACGCCGATTCAAGGGAGCGCCGCTGACATTATTAAAAAGGCGATGATCGATCTGAACGCCAGACTGAAGGAAGAGCGGCTGCAAGCGCGCCTTTTGCTGCAAGTGCATGACGAGCTCATTTTGGAGGCGCCGAAAGAAGAGATGGAGCGGCTGTGCCGGCTCGTTCCGGAAGTGATGGAGCAAGCGGTCACACTTCGCGTGCCGCTCAAAGTCGATTACCATTATGGCTCGACGTGGTATGACGCGAAATAAAAGGCGGCCTTGGCGCGAAACGGCCGGCGCCTCATGGAGAATCTTTCTCTCGGCGGATGGACCGGCGTCAATGCGAAAGCGTCGGCTGGAACGATGCAGGAAAACGGAGGAAAGGGGGGATAACCATGCCGGAATTGCCGGAGGTGGAAACGATCCGTCGTACGCTTTTGCCGCTTGTGGTCGGCAAAACGATTGAGGACGTGCGCATCTTTTGGCCGAACATCATCCGCCATCCGCGAGACCCCGAGGCGTTTGCGGCAAGAATGATCGGACAGACGGTGCGTGGTTTGGAACGGAGAGGGAAATTTTTAAAATTCCTGCTCGACCGCGATGCGCTCATTTCCCATTTGCGCATGGAAGGGCGCTATGCCGTCGCTTCTGCCCTCGAGCCGCTCGAGCCGCATACGCACGTCGTGTTTTGCTTCACGGACGGCAGCGAGCTTCGCTACCGCGACGTGCGCAAGTTCGGAACGATGCACGTTTATGCCAAAGAAGAAGCTGACCGCCGGCCGCCGCTTGCTGAGCTTGGACCGGAGCCGCTTTCCCCGGCGTTTTCCCCGGCCGTATTGGCGGAGCGGGCAGTGAACACGAAACGGTCGGTCAAGGCGCTGCTCCTTGACCAGACGGTCGTGGCTGGGTTTGGCAATATTTATGTCGACGAATCGCTGTTTCGCGCCGGCATTCTTCCCGGACGGCCGGCTGCCTCGCTCTCCGGCAAAGAGATCGAGCGCCTGCATGAGGAAATGGTGGCGACGATCGGCGAGGCGGTCATGAAAGGGGGAAGCACGGTGCGTACGTACGTGAACACGCAAGGCGAGGCCGGCACGTTTCAACATCATTTGTACGTGTATGGCCGCCAAGGCAAGCCGTGCAAACGATGCGGCACGTCGATTGAAAAAATAGTCGTCGCCGGCCGCGGCACGCATTATTGCCCGCGCTGCCAGCGCTAGGCGGCGCATAAAAAGGAGAGAGGTTCCATGACGTTGACGATCGGACTGACCGGCGGGATCGCCAGCGGCAAAAGCACGGTGAGTGCGATGATGCGCGAGCTCGGCCTTCCGGTCATTGACGCTGACGAAGCGGCGCGCGCCGTCGTCCGACCGGGGGAAGACGCCTACCGACAGATTGTCGCCGCCTTCGGTCCGGACATTTTGCAGACAAATGGAGAGATCGATCGGGCGAAACTCGGGGCGATCGTGTTCAACGACGAAGAAGAACGGAAAAAGCTAAACGCCATCGTTCACCCGGCGGTGCGTCGGAAAATGTTGGCGGAGAAAGAAGCGCTCGTCCGTTCCGGGGCGAAAACGGTTGTATTGGACATTCCGCTTTTATTTGAAAGCGGATTGACATCCTGGGTCGATAAAGTGCTCGTCGTGTATGTTGACGATGACATCCAGCTTCGCCGGCTGATGGCGCGGAACGGGTTCACTGAGGAAGAAGCGCGCGCCCGCATCCACGCCCAATGGCCGCTGGCGGAAAAAATGAAACGGGCCGATGCGGTCATCAACAATAACGGAACGAAAGAAGAGACACGCCGTCAGCTGTTGGCCATTTTGAAACAATGGGACGCCTTGGAAAAATAGGCGTCTTTTTTGTTCACTTTCAGTTATTTTGTTCTCCACATTCCCTAAAAATATGATATACTATTTATGTGAGTATGTGAAAATAGTATAACATATATGAGGGGAGAACAAAGTGAATGAAGGCGAAAGTGGCGATTAACGGTTTCGGACGAATCGGACGGATGGTGTTCCGGCGCGCCATCAATTCTCCTGATCTCGACATTGTGGCGGTGAACGCCAGCTATCCGCCGGAAACGTTAGCCCATTTAGTGAAATATGACTCAAACCACGGCAAGTTTGAAGGTGAGGTCATCGCTTTGGAAGATGGCCTGCTCGTCAACGGCAAAAAAGTGAAGCTGTTAAACTCGCGCGACCCGAAGCAGCTGCCGTGGAAAGAGCTTGATATCGATATTGTGATTGAAGCGACCGGCAAATTCAACGACCGCGAAAAGGCGAGCCTTCACCTTGAGGCAGGGGCGAAGCGCGTCATTTTAACCGCCCCGGGCAAAAATGAAGATGTGACGATCGTCGTTGGCGTCAACGAGCATATGCTTGACATCGACCGCCATTTCATCATTTCGAACGCCTCGTGTACGACAAACTGTTTGGCTCCGGTCGTCAAAGTGCTCGATGAAGCGTTTGGGATTGAAAACGGCCTGATGACGACGGTTCACGCGTATACGAACGACCAAAAAAACATCGACAACCCGCATAAAGATTTGCGCCGCGCCCGCTCATGCGCGCAGTCGATCATCCCGACGACAACGGGAGCGGCGAAAGCGCTTGGCCTAGTGTTGCCGCATTTAAAAGGGAAGCTTCATGGCATGGCGCTCCGCGTCCCGACACCGAACGTATCGCTCGTCGACTTGGTCGTCGACTTGAAGCGCGATGTGACGGTTGATGAGGTGAACGAGGCGCTCATCCGCGCTGCCAACGGCCCATTGAAAGGCATTTTGGATTTCACGATGGAGCCGCTTGTATCGATCGATTTCAATACGAATCCGCATTCTGCGATTATCGACGGCCTGTCGACGATGGTGATGGAAGGGCGAAAAGTGAAAGTGCTCGCTTGGTATGACAATGAGTGGGGCTATTCGTGCCGCGTCGTTGATTTAGCCCATCTTGTCGCGGCCAAAATGAATGAGCGTCTCAGCGTCAATGCGTAACGGACACGCCGCCTTGGCGGCGGTCCGATGTGAAGCGCGCCGCCCGCGCTATGGCTTTTGCGATCCGCACAAACGGATCGGGCCACAGCGCGGGCGTGGGCGCTTTTTCTCTTTTTTATGCAAAAAAATTAAAAAAGCCTGTTGCAAAAACCCCCTAAACAAAGTATACTATGTCTCGTGAACTTCTTAACGGCAAGGGTAATGTGACTACTTAAAGGGTTAGGACCTCTTAGGACTAACTTTCCCCCGTGGTAGTTATACATGCCATTTTGCAACTCACCTTCTGTTTTTTATTTGTTTGAGAAAATTGGTTCAAAGGGGGATTCTTTTCATGGACACGATGGGTCGTCACGTTATCTCGGAACTTTGGGGATGCGACTTTGACAAACTGAATGATATTGATTTTATTGAAAAAACGTTCGTTGACGCCGCGTTAAAGTCGGGAGCGGAGATTCGCGAAGTGGCGTTCCATAAATTCGCTCCGCAAGGCGTAAGCGGGGTCGTCATTATTTCGGAATCGCATTTGACGATTCATACGTTTCCCGAACACGGCTATGCGAGCATTGATGTGTATACATGCGGCCATTTAGACCCGACGATTGCCGCCGATTACATCGCAGAAATGCTGGGCGCGCAAACGCGGGAAACGATTGAACTTCCGCGCGGCATGCGCCCGATCGAAGTGAAAAAGGCGCAGGCGCTGTAATTGGATAATGATGAAACCGAAAGGAGCGTAAGCGAAACGCTCCTTTTTTTGCGCCCTCGGCGGTACAACGGCGGCGAAAATCATGGTATGATGGAGGAAAAAGAATGACTAGGGAGACGTGGCAATGAGCATGTGGAAATCACTGAAATACGCCTTCACAAACCATTGTGAAACGCGGGAAAATCATGAAGACGAAGAGTTAAGGAGCCATTATTACAAAGCGACGAACCGCGCCGTCATCGATGCGGTCAAAGAGCTGCTCTCGTCGTTGCCCGGCGCCGAGCTCGTTTCTGTTTCCGAAGAGCGCGGCGAAATTTGTGCGCAAACAAAGCGCGGCAAAAAGTTGTTCATCGTCGCTACCGTCATTTCCGTGCGGCCGTTTGAAACAGCGGTCGACTTTTCCGCGACGACGGAGACGAAGCTATTGCCGGTTGATTTTGGGCATAGCCGGGCGGTCATTCTCGATTTGTACCGGAAGCTCAACGCCCGCCTGCCCTATATCGGTTCCGGACTGAACAGCTAACTATATCTTGTCTGCTTTCGTCCATTCCGGTATGATAGAAAATAAGAAGATCAACGGAGTGGATGTTATGCGATGTCCTTCATGCCATCATCAAGGTACGCGCGTGCTTGACTCGCGCCCAGTTGAAGAGGGTCGTTCGATCCGCCGCCGGCGGGAGTGCGAACAGTGCCATTATCGGTTTACGACGTTTGAGCGGATCGAGGAGCCGCCGCTGATTGTCGTGAAAAAAGAGGGAACGCGCGAAGAATTCAGCCGGGAGAAAATTTTGCGCGGCTTGATCAAAGCGTGCGAGAAGCGGCCGGTGGCGCTCGAGGAGCTTGAAAAAGTGACGCAGGAAATTGAGCGCGAACTGCGCAATCAAGGCGTCTCGGAAGTGAAAAGCGAAACGATCGGCGAAATGGTGATGGAGCGCCTGTCACACATCGATGAGGTGGCTTATGTCCGCTTCGCTTCCGTCTATCGGCAGTTTAAAGATATTAATGTGTTCATTGAAGAACTGAAAGAGTTGATCAAAAAAGGGCAGCGGTAAAAAGGGCTTTGGCGTTAGGCGGCAAGCCCTTTTTTCAACGTCTTTTCGGCAGGAAAGGAGAGAGCCGGTTTGAAACGAATACGGCGGAATGGAAGGTCGGAGCGATGCAACACCATTGGAAAGAGCTGATTGCTGTCGACCGTTATACCGTGCAAAGCCGTGGGGTGTTGCATGAGGTGGACCGTAAAGTGCTGACGCTGCTTTACCAGCCGCTCATCGGCTGCCGGGCGTTGGCGCTTTATATGACGCTTTGGGGGGAGCTTGAGCTGCTTGACGGCCAGGAAGCGACCCATCATCGGCTTATGGCGCTCATGCAGTGCGGACTGCCGGACATTTACAGCGAACGGTTGAAACTCGAAGGAATCGGGCTGCTCGACACATACGTCCACGCTCCAGAGGCGGATGAACCGAAGCTGTTTCTTTATGAGCTGCGTCCGCCGCTGGCGCCAGACCAGTTTTTCCGCGACGAGATGTTGAGCGTTTTTTTGCACCGGCAAGTCGGCCGCCACTTGTTTATCCAGCTGAGCAACTTTTTTGCCCGTCCGTCCATTGATGAAACGAAATTCACCCAGGTGACGCGGTCGTTTTCCGACGTGTTTTCGGCCGTGCCCGCTGAACAAATCGTCGCTGGCCTCAGCGAAGAAGCCGGGCCCGAGCTGCTTGAAGGGAAGGATCACATCAGGCGGGATGAGGCGTCGTATGTGCTCGATGATGATGTATTCGACTTTGAGCTGTTTTTTGCCGGCCTGTCCAAGCAGCTTGTGCCGCGCCGGGCTGTGACAGCGAAAGTGAAGGAAGCGATTAAAAAGCTGGCGTTTTTATACGGCATTCCGCCGCTTGAGATGCAAAAACTGGTCCTTGGCGTCATCGATCCGGCCTATCATATCGATATTGACGCGTTGCGCCGGGCGGCGCGCGAATGGTATGAGCTCGAACATGGCGGTGTCGAGCCGCGCCTCGTCGAACGAGTGCAGCCGCTCGCCTACCGGACGATGGAAAACATCGAACCGCGCACAAAAGAGGAGCAACTAATGAAACAGCTGGAAACAATTTCCCCGCGCCAGCTGCTGAAAGAGATTTCAGGCGGCGCTGAGCCGTCGCTTGCTGATTTGCAGTTGATCGAAGACATTATGTTCCAGCAGCAGCTGCTCCCCGGAGTTGTCAACGTGCTCATTTATTATGTCATGCTCCGGACGAATATGAAGCTGTCGAAAAAATACGTAGAAAAAATCGCCAGCCATTGGGCGCGCAAAAAGGTGAAAACCGTGAAGGAAGCAATGGAACTGGCGAAAGAAGAGGCGAAAACATACCAAAACTGGGCGAACGAAAAGGAAAAAGGGACGCGGACGGTGCGCAAAGTCGTGCGCACGGAAATCGTCCCGGACTGGCTGAACATGGATTACAGCCAGCCGGATGATGATGATTTTGACGTCGAACAGGCGCGCAAAGAGCTTGAGGAACGGCTGAAAAAATACCGTGATGAATCATAGAGGGAAAAGCCATGGAACGAGTAAACCACCTGTTGCAGCGGTTGCTTGGCAATCAACGGTTTAAACAACGCTACGAACAAATGAAACGCTACATTTTGGAGCATCCGGACGTGCAGCCGTTTTTGCGGGCGCACGAACGGCAATTGTCGGCCGATGCGGTTGACCGCAGCTTGATGAAGCTGTATGAGTTCATCGAGCAGCACGGGAATTGCCGCCAATGTCCGGGCCTTGAGCGATGCAACAACATGCTGCCGGGGTACCATCCAAATTTGGTGGTCAACGGTGGAAGGATCGACGTTGAGTACGACCGCTGCCCAAAAAAAGTGCAGCATGACGAGCGAAAACGGCAAGAGTCGCTCATTCAAAGCATGTTCATGCCGCGCGAAATCTTGCGTGCTTCGCTCTCTGACGTCGATCTCAATGACGATGGGCGGATCAAAGCGATCCGATTTGCCGAGCGGTTTGTGGCGGAATACGAGCCAGGGAAAAAAATGAAAGGCTTGTATTTGCACGGATCGTTTGGGGTGGGCAAAACGTATTTGCTCGCCGCGATCGCCAACGAGCTGGCGAAGCGAAACGTTTCGTCGCTGATCGTCTACGTGCCCGAGCTGTTTCGTGAGATGAAACATTCGCTTCAAGACCAGACGATGAACGAAAAGCTTGATTATATCAAAAAAGTGCCGGTGCTGATGCTCGATGACCTTGGGGCGGAGGCGATGTCAAGCTGGGTGCGCGATGATGTGTTTGGCCCGATCTTGCAATACCGGATGTTTGAAAACTTGCCGACGTTTTTCACGTCGAACTTTGATATGCAGCAGCTCGCCCACCATTTGACGTATTCGCAGCGCGGCGAAGAAGAGAAGGTGAAGGCGGCGCGCATTATGGAGCGAATCCGCTATTTGGCCTACCCCATTGAAATTACCGGGCCGAACCGCCGCGAGCAAAATATATAAAGGCGATTTGAAACGTTACCGTTTGCAGCTTTTGAATAAGCAGGCATCGATCGACTGTCGGGCGACCGAACAACGCCGCTTCCAGCCCCGCGCATGGGTCTGTGAAGCAGGTGGTTGTTCGGTCTTCCGTCACGCTTAGGCATGACTCGAAGGCAAGCCACCGGCTTGCCTTCGACAGTCGAGAACATCGACAAACGACTTTTTCATCAAGGATATGTTACACTTTTTCGCTTCATCCATAATAGATAGAGGCCATTGGATGTCGTTTTTACAGAGCCAACCGGCGTCCTGTTGTCGGATGCCGGTTTTTTGTTTCGCCATGAGCGCACGAAACGCCGCTAAGCTTTGTGGTTTTTTAGTCTAAACAGCCCGTTGTCCCCATATATATAAACCAAGCATTCCTTTCGGGCTAAAGGGGGGGACAGCGGGTGATCGAAATCCATTTTGACGAGGCAAGCGAGGCGGAAAAATTGGTTGGGCTGCTATATCACCGGCAACCGGATGACGGTCCGCTGTTTCATGCCGCTTATGACGGGAACAAAACCGTGGCGGTTTACATACAGGGCGAGGAGAAGCGTGTGCTTGAGGAGCATATCATCCCAGCTATGACGGCGTTTATGCAGGAGGTGATGGAAGAACGGCTGCTGTTATCCATCATTGCCAATGTTTTTTATTTCCGCGACGTCGAAGAACAGCAGCAAATTTTGGCCCTCGCTCATTCGTTTTTGGACGGAGAGCGGCGCGATTACCGGAAAAGCGCGGCGTTTGCCGCCTCGCGCACCGTGATGTTGCGCGACGCTTTTGCCTCCTTTTTGCGCGACGGCTTGTCGTTTTCGTTTTCTTCGTTCGTTACGTTCCGGTTAAAGCCGTATATGGAGCGCCTCCAACATTATGTCGAGCTGGCGATTGATGAATACAAGCTGGAGCAGGAATATCAAAATTTTGTGCAAATGCTGCGAGACTGCCTGGCTGGTCGGACGCCGCAATGGCCGCGCCTGTATTTGGTGCACGATCCGCCGCACTTCGTATTTTACGACAGCGAGCGGCGGGAGCTGTCGGCGGCGGAAGTGAGACAGTTGATCGACCGCCATCTCGTCTTCAGCCAGCCGATGTATATTGATGCATCGGTGCTCGCTCCGCTTGTCTCGCTCGCTCCGGCGGAAATTGAGCTGTACACCGATCATCCGGATGACGGCATGGTGCAGACACTGCAAAACGTGTTTCAAGAACGGTTGATCGTCTGCCGCCGCGCCGATTTTTCCCGCTTGTTTGCCGCCAACGCTGGAAATGGGGGAGAAGCTTGATTTTTCCTGCTGTTTTCGCTATAATGTCGTCATGAATGATGAATACAAGCGATGACGAGGACATGGGTGCATTTTTACGGTTTCCAGAGAGGGAAGGCAGCGGCTGGAACCTTCCTAACACGAAAAATGCACTTACCCCCTCAGAGCTGCGGCAGCGAACGCAACGCCCAGTAGTTGCCGCCGGTGGACGACCGTTATTCTTGTTGAGCCATGGCATGGCGAGGCACTGCTATGGGAAGAAGGGTGGAACCACGATGAAAACTCGTCCCTTTAGGAGGGAGGAGTTTTTTTATTTTTCCATTTTCATCATCATGACAAAGGAGTGATTGCCGATGCCAGACGTCATTCGCATCACGTTCCCAGATGGGGCGGAAAAGGAGTTTCCGAAGGGGACGACGACGGAAGACATCGCTGCCTCGATCAGCCCGGGGCTGAAGAAAAAAGCGATCGCCGGCAAACTGAACGGCCGGTTCGTTGATTTGCGCACGCCGCTTCACGAAGATGGCGAGCTTGTCATCATTACCCAAGACATGCCGGAGGCGCTTGACATTTTGCGCCATAGCACCGCCCACTTAATGGCGCAGGCGATCAAGCGGCTGTATGGCAACGTCAAGCTCGGCGTCGGTCCGGTCATTGAAAACGGCTTTTACTATGATATCGACATGGAGCATAAGCTGACACCGGACGACCTCCCGAAAATCGAAGCGGAAATGCGCAAGATTGTCAAAGAAAATTTGGACATCGTCCGCAAAGAAGTGAGCCGCGAAGAAGCCATCCGGCTGTATGAAGAAATCGGCGATGAGTTGAAGCTCGAGTTGATCGCCGATATTCCGGAAGGCGAGCCGATTTCGATTTATGAGCAAGGCGAGTTTTTCGACCTTTGCCGCGGCGTGCACGTGCCGTCGACTGGAAAAATCAAAGAGTTCAAGCTGCTCAGCATCTCGGGGGCCTACTGGCGCGGCGACAGCAACAACAAAATGCTGCAGCGCATCTACGGCACGGCCTTTTTCAAAAAGGAAGACTTGGATCGTTATTTGCGCCTGCTTGAAGAAGCGAAAGAGCGCGACCACCGGAAGCTCGGCAAAGAGCTTGAGCTGTTTACGACATCGCAAAAAGTCGGACAAGGCTTGCCGCTATGGCTGCCGAAAGGGGCGACGATCCGTCGCGTGATCGAACGGTACATCGTCGACAAAGAAGTGGCGCTCGGATACGATCATGTCTACACGCCGGTGCTCGGCAGCGTTGAGCTGTACAAGACATCGGGCCATTGGGACCATTACAAAGAAAACATGTTCCCGCCGATGGAGATGGACAACGAAGAACTTGTGCTTCGTCCGATGAACTGCCCGCACCATATGATGATTTACAAAAGCAAGCTGCACAGCTACCGCGAGCTGCCGATCCGCATCGCCGAGCTCGGCACGATGCACCGCTATGAAATGTCTGGAGCGCTTACCGGCCTGCAGCGCGTCCGCGGCATGACGCTCAACGACGCCCACATTTTCGTGCGCCCGGACCAAATCAAAGACGAGTTCAAGCGCGTCGTCAACTTGATTTTGGAAGTCTATAAGGATTTCGGCATTGAGGAATACTCGTTCCGCTTGTCTTACCGCGATCCGCATGACAAAGAAAAATATTACGACGACGATGAAATGTGGGAAAAAGCCCAACGCATGCTGCGGGAAGCCATGGACGAGCTCGGCCTCGACTACTACGAAGCGGAAGGGGAAGCGGCGTTTTACGGGCCGAAGCTCGATGTGCAAGTGCGCACGGCGCTTGGCAAAGACGAGACGCTCTCGACGGTGCAGCTTGACTTCCTGTTGCCCGAGCGCTTTGATTTGACGTACATTGGCGAGGATGGGAAGCCGCATCGTCCGGTCGTCATCCATCGCGGCGTCGTCTCGACGATGGAGCGGTTTGTCGCGTTCCTCATCGAGGAGTATAAAGGCGCGTTTCCGACATGGCTCGCCCCGGTTCAAGTCAAAGTGATCCCAGTGTCGCCGGAGGCGCACCTCGATTACGCGTATGACGTGCAGCGGACGCTGAAAGAACGCGGCTTCCGCGTCGAAGTTGACGAGCGCGACGAAAAAATCGGCTATAAAATCCGCGAAGCGCAAATGCAAAAAATCCCGTACATGCTCGTTGTCGGCGATAAAGAGGCGGCCGAGCGGGCGGTCAATGTCCGTCGCTATGGCGAAAAAGAAAGCCGGACGATGGGGCTTGACGAGTTTATTGCCTTGCTCGCTGACGATGTGCGGGAAAAACGGACACGATCCGCGCAATCGGCGGGTTGAAACCTCGATGAGACGAACCATTGCAAATTTTCTCTTGCCAATCGGGCGGACATCCGTTATAATGGAGTTCGTTGTGTTTATCAAGATCTGCTCCTTGACATGCCATCGCCAAGGTGGTATAGTTTATAAAGTGGAATGATTGCTTGTTTGTAACGAAAGCAGAAGCACCCCGCTTCTCACCTGACCGACGCCAAGACGGCTGTTGGCAGGTTGTTACGGTTCGTCAATGCGAGTGTAAGGACGTACTGCGCGGGTGCTTTGTGCATCTGCGCTTTTTTTTGGCTGGAAGTGGGGCTCTGCTGGCAAACAAGCCAGTCGGAAAAAACCTTGGAGGTGGCTCATTATTAGCAAAGATTTTATTATCAACGAACAAATTCGTGCCCGTGAAGTGCGCTTGATCGACCAAAACGGCGAACAGCTTGGCATCAAGTCGAAGCAGGAGGCGCTTGAGATTGCGGCAAGACGCAACTTGGATCTTGTGCTTGTCGCGCCGAACGCCAAACCGCCCGTTTGCCGCATCATGGACTACGGCAAATTCCGCTTCGAGCAGCAGAAGAAAGAGAAAGAAGCACGCAAAAAACAAAAAGTGATCAACGTCAAAGAGGTGCGCCTCAGCCCGACGATCGAGGAGCATGACTTCAACACGAAGCTGCGCAATGCGCGCAAGTTTTTGGAAAAAGGCGATAAAGTGAAGGCGACGATCCGCTTTAAAGGTCGGGCGATCACCCATAAAGAAATCGGGCAGCGCGTCCTTGACCGCTTCTCGGAAGCGTGCGCCGACATTGCCGTTGTCGAAACGGCGCCGAAAATGGACGGGCGCAACATGTTTTTAGTGCTCGCACCGAAAAACGACAACAAGTAAGGAGGAACCTGCGATGCCAAAAATGAAAACTCACCGCGGCTCGGCGAAACGGTTCAAAAGAACGGCCAGCGGCAAATTAAAACGCGGTCATGCCTATACGAGCCACTTGTTTGCCAATAAAACGAAAAAACAAAAGCGTCATCTCCGCAAAGCGACGCTTGTCTCGCCTGGCGATTTCAAACGCATCCGCCAAATGCTTGACAACTTGAAATAACGACCGACTATAGGAGGGAACGATTATGCCACGCGTAAAAGGTGGACCAGTGACGCGCAGACGTCGCAAAAAAGTGTTAAAACTCGCAAAAGGCTATTTCGGCGCGAAACACGCATTATATAGAGTCGCGAACCAACAAGTGATGAAATCGCTCATGTATGCGTATCGCGACCGCCGTCAACGGAAGCGCGACTTCCGCAAACTGTGGATCGCCCGCATCAACGCGGCGGCCCGCCAAAACGGCTTGTCCTACAGCCGTTTGATGCACGGCTTGAAGCTGGCCGGCGTGGAAGTGAACCGGAAAATGCTCGCCGACTTGGCGGTGAACGATCAAGCCGCGTTCGCCCAACTCGCCGACTTGGCGAAAGCGAATTTGAATAAATAACAACGATGGCCATCCTTGATCAGGGTGGCCATTTTCTTATCAAGGAAAGGGATCGATATGGTACAATACGGGATAGTGATCAATCTTCTCGCTTTTTTCGTGATGGGGGTCGACAAATACAAGGCGAAGCGCCGCCGCTTTCGCACCGCCGAGCGGACGCTTTGGCTGCTGGCGTGGTTGGGCGGAGCTCTGGGGGCAATGGCAGGCATGTACATATTTCACCATAAAACGCGCCATCGGGCTTTTCGCTATGGCTTGCCGCTGTTGGCAGCGGCGGAGCTGTTTCTCTATTGGCGATGGATGAGGTAGAAAGGGGAGGAGAGAATGAATTGGCCTTTGCTTTACGATATGCAGCGCACGTTGGATCGGCGCATTGAAACGGAGCATGGCTTGATGGAAGAAGATTTGTTTGCGCGCAAGCAGCTCGCCTTTCTTGTTGAATTAGGCGAACTCGCGAATGAGACGCGCTGTTTTAAATTTTGGAGCATCAAACCGCCCGCGCCAGCCGAGCGGGTGCTTGAGGAATATGTCGACGGCTTGCATTTTTTATTGTCGCTCGGGCTGGAGTGCGGCTTGTTTTATGAAGAAAACGAAGCTCCGTCGGCGGGACGGCCGCTTGTCGAGCAGTTTCTTGCCGTGTTTCGCGCCGCCGAGCGGTTCGGGGAGACGAGAGCGCGAGCGGAATATGATGCGCTGTTTACGGAGTATTGGCGGCTTGGCGCGGCGCTCGGTTTTTCTTCTGACGACATCGAGGCGGCGTATCGGCGGAAAAATGAAGTGAACCACAAGCGGCAAAACGAGCGCTACTGATCTTTTTTTCGGGTGGCGAATGATTCATTTTGCCAATCGTCAGCCTTTTCAAGTATAATAAAAAAGTGGACAAAACCGGAAAGGGGTGCCAAGATGGCGAAGTTGGACGAAACGTTGACGATGCTGAAAGCGCTGACCGATGCGAAAGGCGTCCCGGGCAATGAGCGGGAAGCGCGCGACGTGATGAAGACATACATAGCTCCGTATGCGGATGAAGTGACAACGGATGGCCTCGGCAGCTTGATCGCCAAAAAAGAAGGGAAATCGGGCGGGCCGAAAGTGATGATCGCCGGCCATTTGGATGAAGTCGGCTTTATGGTGACGCAAATCGACGACAAAGGATTCATCCGCTTCCAAACGCTTGGCGGATGGTGGAGCCAAGTGATGCTCGCCCAGCGCGTGACGATCGTGACGAAAAAAGGCGACATCACCGGCGTCATCGGTTCGAAGCCGCCGCACATTCTGCCGCCGGAGGCGCGCAAAAAACCGGTGGAAATCAAAGATATGTTCATCGACATCGGCGCGACAAGCCGCGAGGAAGCGATGGAGTGGGGCGTCCGCCCGGGCGATATGATCGTGCCGTATTTTGAATTTACGGTATTGAACAATGAAAAAATGCTGCTCGCGAAAGCATGGGACAATCGGATCGGCTGTGCGGTCGCCATCGATGTGCTCAAGCAGCTGAAAGGCGTCGACCATCCAAACACGGTATACGGCGTCGGCACGGTGCAGGAAGAAGTCGGCTTGCGCGGCGCGCGCACGGCCGCCCAGTTCATTCAGCCAGATATCGCGTTTGCTGTTGACGTCGGCATTGCCGGCGATACGCCGGGCGTTTCGGAAAAAGAAGCGATGGGCAAACTCGGCGCCGGCCCGCACATCGTCTTGTACGACGCAACGATGGTGTCGCACCGCGGCTTGCGCGAATTTGTCATCGAAGTGGCGGAAGAGCTGAACATTCCGTACCATTTTGACGCCATGCCAGGCGGCGGTACGGACGCGGGAGCGATTCACTTAACCGGCATCGGCGTTCCATCGCTCACGATTGCCATCCCGACGCGCTACATCCACTCGCACGCCGCCATTTTGCACCGCGACGACTACGAAAACACGGTCAAGCTGCTTGTTGAGGTGATCAAACGGCTTGACGCCGACAAAGTGAAACAACTGACGTTTGACTAATGAAAGCACCGGCCGATTCGGCCGGTGTTCGTCATTGTTTAACCGCCTGCTCGAGTGTCGTGAGCATCATGTCTTTTTGCTGCTCATTGGCATGCGTCCAAATGGCTTCAAAGAGGACGCCGAGGCCGGGCAAATATTTTTCCTCGCCCCGTTGGATCGCGTCTTCGATCGTATGTTCCAGCTGGTCTTTCGAGTTGTTGGCGACGTTGTGCATAATGGCTTTCCGCAAGTTCAAATCCATCTGTCTCACCTCGTTGGCCGTATTGTACACCGTTATCGTTTGCCAATGGCGGCGGATTTATGCATCGGCGGTCGAAGCCGTTGCGCTTGCCAGACTATGGTATAATGAAGGCAAAGATCTTGGAAACGAGGGAAGAGAGGATGGCGGCTCAAACGAGATATGGATTAGAGCGAGCGGTGTTTCGCCAGCTGATTCATCTGTTTCAGCGTTACGCCGATGCCATTGAAGAAGTGATTTTGTTTGGTTCAAGGGCGAGAGGCGATGATAAGAAAACGTCGGATATTGATATAGCCATCAAATTTAGAAAATCAAAAGATTTGTTGCACCGTCTGCAATCGGATTTGGATGAATTGCCCATCATTTATCGGATCGATCTTATTGATTATGATGAGATCGGCAACGAGCGGTTAAAAACAGCGATTGACAAGGAAGGGAAAACGATTTTCCAAACGAATGAGCGTGGGAAGGTGATGGTCACAATGAGCCGGCTGATGGATCGATTTTACGATTTCGAACGGGCGCTCGCCAAACTCCGGCAAAGTGCCGCAAGAGACGCGCAAACGGATGACCTTGTTGTCGATGCGACCATTCAACGATTTGAATTCACGTACGAACTGGCGTGGAAATGGATGAAACTTTATTTGGAGTATCAAGGATACTCCGAAGTGACGAGCCCAAGAAAAACGATTCGCGAGGCGTTTCGGGAAGGGTTGATTCAAGACGGAGAGACATGGCTTCGCATGCTGGAAGACCGCAACCGGACGTCCCATACGTATGATGAAGAAACTGCGATGGACATTTATGAACGCATTCGCACACACTATATCCCGCTGTTTGACCGCTTGCTTGACGAAATGAAGCAACGGCTTGACTCATCGACATGAGCGGCTGATGGGCAGACGACAAGAGATGGCGATTAGCCGTATGGGGAAAGCAGTCACGGCTTGGTCTTGGGCGTGAGGCTCACATTTTTGCTATAATCAAATGAAGAAACTTGACGCATGAGGTGACGACACAATGGAAAAAGCGACATTCGCCGGCGGCTGCTTTTGGTGCATGGTGACGCCGTTTGAGGAGCTCGATGGCATTTACGGCATCGTCTCCGGCTATACAGGGGGACATGTGGAAAATCCGACATACGAGCAAGTGAAAACCGGCACGACCGGCCACTACGAAGCGGTGCAAATCACCTTCGACCCGGACGTCTTTTCGTATGAGCGGCTCTTGGAGTTGTATTGGTGCCAAATCGATCCGACCGATGACGGCGGCCAGTTTCACGACCGCGGGCCGCAATACCGGACGGCGATTTTTTACCATAACGAAAAACAGCGCCAGCTCGCCGAGCAGTCAAAGCGGGCGTTAGAAGAAAGCGGGCGCTTCTCGAAGCCGATTGTGACGAAAATTTTGCCGGCGACGACGTTTTACCCGGCTGAGGAGTATCATCAAAACTATCATAAGAAAAATCCGGAGCATTACAAACAAGACCGCGCCGCGTCCGGGCGCGATGAGTTTATCGCCAAACATTGGGGGACGAAACGGTGAAGCGGATCGAATCGCCGAAAAATGCGCGCGTCAAACAATGGAAAAAGCTGCTGACAAAAAAAGGGCGCGACGAGACCGGATTGTTTTTGCTTGAAGGGTTTCATCTTGTCGAAGAGGCCATAAAAAGCAACGCGCCCCTTGTCGAGCTGATTGTCGAAGAGCAAACGGCCGTCCCGCCCGGCTGGAACGTCACTGACGTCCCGGTTGTGATTGTGACTGAAACGGTGATGAAAGCGATCAGCAGCACGGAGACGCCGCAGGGCATCGCCGCGGTGTGCCGGCAGCTGTCGACCGAGCTGAGGGGCGTGAAGACCGCCTTGCTTATTGACGCCGTGCAAGATCCGGGCAATCTCGGCGCAATGATCCGCACCGCCGATGCCGCTGGGATCGATGCCGTCATCCTCGGCGAGGGATGCGCCGACTTGTACAATCCGAAAGTTGTGCGGGCGACGCAAGGGTCGCTGTTTCACCTTCCGGTTGTCAAAGGCGATCTGGCACAATGGATCGCGCGTTTCAAGGAGCAGGGCATTCCGGTGTACGGCACCGCCTTGGAGAACGCCGTCGATTACCGCACCGTTCCACAATCGTCTTCGTTCGCCTTGCTCGTCGGCAATGAAGGAAGCGGCGTCCGGCGCGAGCTGCTCGAGATGACGACGGAAAATATCTATATCCCCATCTACGGCCAAGCCGAGTCGCTGAACGTCGCCGTTGCGGCCGGAATTTTGCTTTATTCCTTGCAGGCGGTGCGGTAAAATAGAATCGAAAATCAATCGGACAAGGGGGCGGAGACGGATGGATGGCGAACTGCGGGCGTTATTGAACGCTGTGCTTGAGCGTCTTGATGTTCAAGGGGCCTACATCGAACAAATGCGCATGGATATCGTCAAGCTGCAAGGAAGCGTGAAACAACTCGAAGACAAAGTCGATCGCATCCAAAGTGATGTTGAGGCGATGAAAAAAGACATGGATGCGATGAAAAAAGACATGGATGCGATGAAAAAAGACATGGATGCGATGAAAAAAGACATGGATGCGATGAAAAAAGACATGGATGCGATGAAAAAAGACATGGATGCGATGAAAAAAGACATGGACGCCATGAAAAAGGACATGTTGGGGGTCAAAAAAGATGTTGCGGCGCTCAAGGAAGGGCAAGTGCGGCAGGAAAAAATTATGGAGCGCCTTGCTATCCGCTCGATTGAACAGGAAGCGGAAATCGATGAGCTGCGCAAAGAAATTTCGGCCTGACCTTGCCTTTGCCCGCTCATTTGCGTATAATGATAGCGACATTTCCCATACGGACAACAACGATGACGGAGAAAAGTAGCTTGCCGCTCGCCATCCAGGGAGAAAACGCCATAGACTGGGAGCGTTTTTATGGCCGACGCAAGTGAAGTTCACCTCCTGAGTTGACACCGGGACCATCCCAAGGAGGGATGTAAAGGTGTTCCGGCTTTCGGCCGTTATCGCAATGAAGTGAACAGCACGCTTATGCTGTTAACAAGGGTGGTACCGCGAGCAACAACTCGTCCCTTACCGGGGCGGGTTTTTTTTATCATCCTAAACCGAGAAGACCCCCCACTTCTACGCGTGAGCGTAAGTGGGAGAGCGTTCAATTGAAATGAGGAGGGATTGATGTGAAAGAACGGCTGTACGAGTTGAAACGCCAGGCGCTCGAACAAATCGGCCAAGCCCGCGACTTAAAAGCGCTCAACGACGTGCGCGTCGCCTATTTAGGCAAAAAAGGGCCGATCACCGAAGTGCTGCGCGGCATGGGGGCGCTGCCGCCGGAAGAGCGCCCGAAAATTGGGGCGCTTGCCAATGAAGTAAGAGAGGCGATCCAACAGGCGCTGGAAGCGAAACAAGCGAAACTTGAGCAAGAGGAAGTGGAGCGGAAGCTGGCCGCCGAGGCGATTGATGTGACGCTGCCGGGCCGGCCTGTGAAACTGGGCAACCCGCATCCGCTGACGCGTGTCATTGAAGAAATTGAAGACTTGTTTATCGGCATGGGCTATACGGTCGCCGAAGGGCCGGAAGTTGAGACCGACTATTACAACTTTGAGGCGCTCAACTTGCCGAAAGGCCATCCGGCCCGCGATATGCAAGATTCGTTTTATATCACCGAAGAGATTTTGCTTCGCACTCATACGTCGCCGATGCAGGCGCGGACGATGGAAAAGCACCGCGGGCGCGGCCCAGTGAAAATCATTTGCCCGGGCAAAGTGTATCGCCGCGACACCGACGATGCGACCCATTCGCACCAGTTTACACAAATTGAAGGATTGGTTGTTGACCGGAACATCCGGATGAGCGATTTGAAAGGGACGCTGCGCGAATTTGCCCGCAAGCTGTTCGGGGAAGGGCGCGACATCCGCTTCCGGCCGAGCTTTTTCCCGTTCACGGAACCATCGGTCGAAGTCGATGTGTCCTGCTTCCGCTGCGAAGGGCAGGGCTGTGGCGTCTGCAAAGGCACCGGTTGGATCGAAATTTTAGGCGCCGGCATGGTGCACCCGAATGTGCTCGAGATGGCCGGCTTTGATTCGAAAACATACACCGGCTTCGCGTTCGGCATGGGGCCGGAGCGGATCGCGATGCTGAAGTACGGCATTGATGACATCCGCCATTTCTATCAAAACGATCTACGTTTCTTGCGGCAATTTTTGCGTGTGTAACAGAAAAAGGAGGAGTTGGGAATGCTCGTTTCTTACCGTTGGCTAGGGGAATACGTCGATTTGACGGGCATAACGGCCAAAGAGCTCGCGGAGTTGATTACGAAAAGCGGCATTGAAGTCGAGCGGGTCGAGGCGCTTGACCGGGGAATGAAAGGAGTCGTCATCGGCCATGTGCTCGAGTGCGAGCCGCACCCGAACGCGGATAAACTGCGGAAATGCCTTGTCGACTTGGGAGAGGACGAACCCGTGCAAATTATTTGCGGCGCCCCGAACGTCGCCAAAGGGCAAAAAGTCGCGGTCGCCAAAGTCGGGGCGGTGCTGCCGGGCAATTTCAAAATCAAACGGGCGAAGCTGCGCGGGGAAGAATCGAACGGCATGATTTGTTCGCTCCAAGAGCTTGGCGTCGAAACGAAAGTCGTGCCAAAAGAATATGCGGACGGCATTTTCGTCTTCCCGAGCGACGCGCCGGTCGGCGCCGATGCCATCGAGTGGCTCGGCTTGCACGACGAAGTGTTAGAGCTCGCCTTGACACCAAACCGCGCCGACTGCTTAAGCATGATCGGCGTCGCCTATGAAGTGGCCGCTATTCTCGGCCGCGATGTGAAACTGCCGGAGGCGGAGGTCAAGGAAAACAGCGAACATGTCTATGATTACATTTCCGTCCGCGTTGAGGCGCCGGAAGACAATCCGCTGTACGCCGGGCGGATTGTGAAGAACGTCCAGATCGGCCCGTCGCCTCTTTGGATGCAGACGCGCCTCATGTCAGCTGGCATCCGCCCGCACAACAACGTCGTTGACATCACCAACTACATTTTGCTTGAGTACGGCCAGCCGCTTCACGCGTTTGACTACGACCGCCTCGGTTCGAAGGAGATTGTCGTCCGCCGCGCAAAAGCGGGCGAAACGATCGTCACGCTTGATGATGTCGAGCGGAAGCTGACGGAAGAACATCTCGTCATCACCAACGGCCGCGAGCCGGTCGCCTTAGCCGGCGTGATGGGCGGGGCGAATTCGGAAGTGCGCGACGACACGACGACCGTGTTCATTGAAGCGGCGTACTTTACAAGCCCGGTCATCCGCCAAGCGGTGAAAGACCACGGGCTGCGCAGCGAGGCGAGCACCCGATTTGAAAAAGGAATCGATCCAGCGCGGACGAAAGAAGCGCTCGAGCGCGCCGCGGCGTTGATGGCCGAATACGCCGGCGGCGAGGTGGTCGGCGGCATCGTCGAAGCGAGTGTGTGGCGCCAAGAGCCAGTGGTGGTGACGGTCACGCTCGAACGCATCAATGGCGTTCTCGGCACGGCGATGACGAAAGAGGAAGTGGCCGCCATTTTAACCAACTTGCAATTCCCGTTTACGGAAGACAACGGAACGTTCACGATCCGTGTCCCGTCGCGCCGCCGCGACATTGCGATCGAAGAAGATATCATTGAAGAAGCCGCCCGTTTGTACGGCTACGACCGCCTGCCGGCGACCTTGCCGGTGGCCGAGGCGAAACCGGGCGGGCTCACGCCGTACCAGGCGAAGCGCCGCCGCGTCCGCCGCTATTTGGAAGGAGCGGGCTTGTTCCAAGCGATCACGTATTCGTTGACGAGCCCGGACAAAGCGACGCGCTTTGCGCTCGAGACGGCCGAACCGATCCGCTTGGCGCTGCCGATGAGCGAAGAGCGGAGCGTTCTTCGGCAAAGCTTGATTCCGCATCTGCTCGAAGCGGCGAGCTACAACCGCGCCCGCCAAGTCGAGAACGTCGCCTTGTACGAAATCGGCTCTGTCTACTTGTCCAAAGGAGAACACGTCCAGCCGGCGGAAAAAGAGCGGCTTGCCGGCGTTCTCACCGGCTTATGGCACGCCCATTTGTGGCAAGGCGAGAAAAAAGCGGCCGATTTTTACGTCGCGAAAGGCGTTCTTGATGGGTTGTTCGACTTGCTCGGGCTGTCCAAGCGCATCGCGTACCGCCCGGCGAAACGCGACGATTTGCATCCGGGACGGACGGCGGACATTGTGCTTGACGGCCGGGTCATCGGCTTTGTCGGCCAGCTCCATCCGGCCGTGCAAAAAGAGTACGATTTAAAAGAAACGTACGTCTTCGAGCTCGCCTTGGCCGAGCTGTTGAACGCCGAAAGCGAAGCGATCCGCTACGAGCCGATTCCGCGCTTCCCGTCCGTCGTGCGCGACATTGCGTTGGTCGTCGATGAAAACATCGAAGCCGGCGTCCTCGAGGAGGCGATCGCCGAAGCCGGGAAACCGCTTGTCAAAGACGTCTCCCTCTTTGACGTCTACAAAGGCGACCGCCTGCCGGACGGGAAAAAATCGCTCGCCTTCTCACTCCGCTACTACGATCCGGAGCGGACGCTCACGGACGAGGAAGTCGCCGCTGTCCATGAGCGGGTGCTCGCCGCGGTCGAGAAACAATTTGGCGCGGTGCTGCGCGGGTAAAACGAAAAGCTGTTCCAAAAAGCGACTCGCTTTTGGAACAGCTTCTTTTTTGGATGGGTGGCATAGAATCGGAGCAAGGAAATGGGATTCGGGAGGTTCCGCTGAATCATCGCCTGATGTCCAAAACATATAGATGCCATTTGAAGCTTTAACATTTGTCGCTTTTCCTAAGCATTGGATCGACTGCCAAGACGTGACGGAGGCAAGCCTGTGTCCTGCCTTCGACAGTCGAAAAATGGACAAGCGACTTTTCCGTCAAGGATATGGTAAACGTTTTCGTTGCATCTATACAGATGCGGCTGTGCTGCCCTGTCAGCCGCGTTCGGCGATGATTTGCCCGGTTTGCGACACATCGTATCCGCCAAGCGCTTCGAGTTCGGTGCGGAACGAATCGGAGCGAAGCACGTTCAAGACGGCGGCGATGAGCGGTTCGTTCTCCGGCGTCCGTAGCATGACGACATCATACTGCTCTTTCATCAGCGGAATGAACTCGACGCCGGCCATTCGCGCCACTTTTTCCGTGCCGATGCCGACATCAGCAAGGCCCGCCGCCACCGCTGAGGCGACGCTCAAATGGCTTGTCTCCTCGCGCTCATAGCCGTGAATAGCGGACGGCGACAGCCCATGCAGGCGCAGCTGTTCATCCAAGAGCACACGCGCCCCCGCTCCTTTTTCCCGGTTGACGATCGTGACGTCGCTCCTTCCTAAGTCGCTCCACGTTTGGATGCCGCGCGGATTGCCTTTTTGCACGTAAAACCCGATCGGCCTGCCCATCAAGTTCACCATGATGTACGCGTGCCCCGTCAACAGCTTTTCGACATACGGGCGGTTGTACTCGCCCGTTTGCCCGTCAAACAAATGCACGCTGACGATGTCACATTGCCCTTTGTATAGAGCGATCAATCCGTTGAGGCTGCTCGTATAGGTGCGAAGCGATTGATAAGGGCCGTCTTTTTCGAGATGGACGCCAAGCAAATCGAGAGCCATATCTTGACCGCTGATGATGATGGGGCGAAGAGCGGCTTCGGTCGGCCGTGAAACGGCGGGGGAAATGGTGCTTGCCTCCCCTTTTTGCCCAGCGATGTACCGCTTGAGATCATCCGCGGTGATCCGCATTTGCCGCCCGACGCGGAAGGCGGGTAGCTTCCCTTTTTTCACTAAATCGTACACCGTTAGTTTTGACACCTTTAATAAGGAAGCGATTTCTTCGATCGTGTATGACCGCGGTTCCGGCATCATGCAATCCTCCTTTCTTCCATTGTAGCGCAAAGACAGGGGTGTGAAAAAATTTTTTCTTTCACAACTATTTATCATTATTTATAATTAGATATAATTACATATAACAATGCTGTTTCAGTCAGATAAGGGGGAATGCGAATGCGAAAAATGGCATGGCTGACCGCAATCTTTTTATTGTTCGGCTTATATGGCTGCGATGCCGGCCAAAAAGAGGACGCTCATCAAACGAAACCGGCGGAGAACGCAGAGTTGACGGTTTCCGCCGCGGCCAGTCTGCAAGAAGCGTTGGAAGAAGCGAAAACGGCGTTTGAACGAAAGCACCCGAACATCCGCATCCAATACAATTTCGGCGCGTCGGGCGCCTTGCAAAAACAAATTTCCGAAGGGGCGCCGGTCGATCTCTTTTTCTCCGCGGCTGCCGAGCCGTTTGCGGAACTGAAAAAGGAAGGGCTGATCGATTCCAAATACGAAAAAACCGTGCTCGCCAACGAGCTGGTGCTCATCGTTCCGAAACAAGGAGAAGGGGCGATTCAGTCGCTCGATGACATCACCCGAGCCAAACGAGTGGCGACCGGCATCCCCGAGTCGGTGCCGGCCGGCATGTACGCCAAACAAACGTTGGAGAAGGCGGGGTTGTGGGAGCAGGTGAAAGCGAAGCTTGTTTACGCGAAAGACGTTCGTCAAGTGCTGACGTACGTGGAAACCGGCAACGTCGACGCCGGGTTTGTGTACCGGACGGACGCGCTCGTGTCGGACAAAGTCAAGATCGCCGCCGCCGTTCCGGATGGCATGCACGACCCGATCGTCTATCCGCTTGGTGTTGTCAAGACGAGCAAACATCTCAAGGAGGCGCGGGAGTTGTATGATTATTTGACGAGCGAACAGGCGCTCCAAATATTCGAACAACACGGGTTCCGACCAAGCCGTTGAATCTGCTTCCCATCGGGAGGGGATATATGGTAAAATAAAGGCGATGCCAATCGAATAGGCGATGGAGTTCGCCATAACCGCCGGCTTCCGGCTGATGACTCCTGCTGCGTGTAGAAGCGGCAGGAGTTTGTTTATTTTCGTTATTCAAAAGGGGGAATCATCATTGGTCTATTTCGCTGTCGGCGCAGCCGGCATGATCGGTGCGCTTGTCCGCTATGGGCTCGGTTTGGTTGTTCCCGCCGCCGCCGTCGGCGGCTTTCCGCTCGGGACGCTTTTCATCAACTGGACAGGCTCGTTTTTGCTCAGCTGGTTCACCGTGATGTTCACCCGCCGCCCCGCGTGGCCGCCATGGCTGAAAACAGCCGTAACGACCGGGTTCGTCGGTTCGTATACGACGTTTTCGACGCTTAGCGTTGAATGTGTGGAATTGATGGAACAAGGGCGCTTTGGCATGGCGGCCGTTTATATCGCTGCCAGCCTGTTTGGCGGGTTGCTCGCCTCATGGGCTGGATATGCCGCCGCTCAACCGGAACGGAAGGAAGGGATTGGATAATGTACGCACCGCTGTTTGTGGCGATCGGCGGTTTTTTCGGCGCCATGGCCCGCTATCTCGTCAGCCGCTGGGCGGCTCGGCGTTCGCCGCGTTTTCCGCTCGGGACGCTCATTGTCAACTTGCTTGGGTCCTTCTTGCTCGGCTGGCTCGCCGGAAGCGGCGCCGCCGATGCCGCAAAACTGCTTGTCGGCACCGGCTTTATGGGCGCGTTCACCACGTTTTCGACCTTAAAATGGGAAAGCGTGCAAATGATGCAGCAACGCCAATGGGCGAAGGTTATCGTTTATTTGGCGGCTACGTATTTGTGTGGCGTGTGGCTCGCGTGGCTTGGCTATCACGTGGGGCGGTGATGAGCAGCAATGAAAAACGGGCTCTATTTCTTATCGGGGAGAAAAGGTGATCGTTGCCCTTTGATCGAGAGGAGGAGGTCTAAATGGCAGGAATTGAAGAGAGATTCAAGACGTTGCGATACTTTGTCGATGGTTACTACAACCAATCGATAGATGATGATGAGTTTGATGATATGATTCGAGATTTTCGCGATCGTGAACCGGAAAGCTTAGTCAACGCATTACAGACCCGCGAGCGAGAAAGCCCACTCCTTTAGGGGTGGGATGAAAGCGAGCCGTTTTCTTAATATTGAATGATTATGAAAAAAATGGTATCCTGTAATCGCCACAAGGAGGTGAATCCATGCCCACGATCACACTAAGGCTGGAGCTGCACAAACCAACGAAAGTCAAACAAGACATGTATGAACGGATGACAGAAGTGAATACCGCGTTTGCGAATTGGCTGTTGAATCATCCCGAGCTGAATCAAGCGACGAGCAAAATTTTTAAAGAGTTTTCGTCGCAGCGGTTTCCTTCTGCTATCGTGAATCAAACGATTCGAGAAGTGAAGTCCCAAAAGAAAAACCAGAAAACAAAGAAGTTCCGAACATTATGGTGTTGCTTTAACAATCAAAACGTAAAGKTTGAAAAGAAAGGAGAGTTCTACAATGTTTCATGCCCCACACTGGAGAAGCGAATTGGCGTGCCGGTGGTCACGCGTCCCTATCAAGAAGCATGGCTGAATCGGCTGCTCGATGGAACCGTCAAACAAGGGGCAGCCAAGCTCTACAAAAAGATAAAGAAATGGTSCTTTTCTTTTGCGCTCACATTTGAAGCCCCACAATGTGGAGAAACCAAGGTAATTGGCGTTGCTTTGGGACTTCGTTATATCGCCGTTGCCAATGTTGGAACTTGTGCGTTGTCTGAACCAGAAATGTATTAGTGCGTTAACGACCCAAGAATCCCACGCCTTTAGGCGTGTGGAGTGTCAAACTMCAGGACAAAGGAGAGGGTAATCATGGCAAAGTCTACTATAACGGGGATGCAAAGGAACAATATTTGCAATGGCACACGGTCGCGATCCTCGGCTACGGCTCGCAAGGCCACGCCCATGCGCAAAACTTGCGCGACAGCGGTGTCCGCGTCATCGTTGGATTACGAAAAGGAMAATCATGGGAACAAGCGGAACAAGACGGCTTTTACGTATACTCGGTCCGCGAAGCGGCGAAGCAGGCTGATATCGTCATGGTGCTGCTGCCGGATGAAAAGCAGCCGGCCGTGTACAAAGAGGAAATCGAGCCGGAACTCGAGCCAGGCAATGCGCTTGTGTTTGCGCACGGCTTTAACATCCATTTCAGCCAAATTGTCCCGCCGA
>NZ_MVKA01000050.1:0-21360 GCF_002042905.1 Geobacillus sp. LEMMY01 | reverse complement strand
GCTTGAGCCCTTCCGCACTCAGAAAGGTGCTTTGCTTGAGAGCTAGAGCACTGAAAAGCTGCACCAATTATTTTTGACCGCCTCCTTCATGGAGAAATGTGCAAAGTGCCACAAAATCATGGGCGCGTAATTTCCCCTTTCGTTGAATAAATTGATGATCTCGGGCCATATGTTCAAGTTCTTCGCACGATAACACGCTTCTTAATCCGTCTAAAAAACAATGCCATTCTTCTCGGAGAGATAAGGACGTCTTCAAAAAAACCACCCTTTCTAAGACATTATGAGGTCTTCAAAAGGATGGTCAAATCAGGCATATATTTATTCCTGTTTTCTTAACTTGATGGCTATGGGGTCAGCCCCTTTTTGTTATTCAGGTTGATTGATGGGATCATTCGGATTTGGAGTATAATCCGATTGATAATCCGTGTACTTTACTTGTGTAACCATTCCCGCTGAAGCATGGTGCAAGTCATGGCAATGGAACATCCAATTTCCCGGATTATCCGCTTTAAATGCGACGACATATTCTTCACCAGGGTTTACATTTAAGGAATCCTTAATCAATGGAGAGCCTGTGACCGGCTTGCCGTTTTTGCTTAACACTTGGAAGAAATGGCCGTGTAAATGCATCGGATGTACATCCATCGGTGAGTTGTTCACTATTTTTACTTTTACTAAATCTCCTGTCTTCACATTAATAGGCGCTGTGTCAGGATACGTTTTACCATTAATCGTGAAAATCATGCCATTTTTGCCCATGGCTGTTCCTAAATCCATTGTGTACTCTACATCATATTTTTGGTCTAACGTAAATGGACCTGTTTCATATTTTCCATATGTTGTCATATCCACGACAGGGAGGTTTTCTTTTGCATTTGCTTTGTCCGTATTGTTTGCTTGTCCTTCGTATTGAATTTTCACTTTCATGCCATCGGTACCTTTCATATTGCCGTGACATTCTAGTAACCATTCACCCGGGTTATTGGCGATAAACTCAATGTCGTAGCGCTCACCCGGAGCGATATTCAACAGTTCATCTTTGATTGGTTGCGGATCTTTTAACGGTTGCCCGTCTGTTGCGACAATTTTAAACTCATGTCCATGCAAATGAAGCTTGTGGGACATGTACCCTGCATTGACAAGACGAAGTCGCACTTTTTCGCCTTTTTTCACTTTTAACGGTTCAATAGCCGCTCCGCTTTTTCCGTTAATCGTGAAAAGATCGTACATATTCATGTTATGTCCCATGTTGCTCATATTCATTTGTTGATTATCAGAGCTATTTCCATTATTCATATTACTATGATCCATGCCGCTCATATCCATATTTCCGCTCATATTCATATTGTTTTCGTTTTCCGCATTCGGATTGCTCATCCATTCATCTAATACAAGCGTGTAATCTCGATCGACTTTTTCTTCATTTTTCGGTTCTACGATCAACGTGCCGTATAATCCTTTGTCCACTTGCTCTGCGCTTTTTTGATGAGAGTGATACCAGTATGTTCCGGGT
Organism: Geobacillus sp. LEMMY01; assembly: GCF_002042905.1. NCBI lineage: Bacteria > Bacillati > Bacillota > Bacilli > Caryophanales > Anoxybacillaceae > Geobacillus > Geobacillus sp. LEMMY01. Next base: position 19,847 of record NZ_MVKA01000050.1, on the reverse strand, counting down.
ACCGTGGCTGTGAATTCATACGTAAACGTTTCTCCTGGTTTAATGGCGTTCATGGTGACGCCAGGAATTCCGTCTTGGTTATTTGGAACAGGATAGCCATGCCAGTGAATCGTTGTCGGTTCCGGCAATTCATTTTTTACTACAATTTTTACTTTATCTCCTTGCTTCACGCGGATTTGTGCACCAGGCACGGATCCATTATACGTGTATACCGGGAGTTTGACTTGACTATTGATGGGTAATAATGCTTCCTTCGCAGTAAGGTGAATTTCTTTCCCGGATAATACTTCTGTATTGGTTGCTAAAGGCAATTGCTGCTTGCTCGTTTCTGCGGAAGTATTTTCTTTTTCCATATTCATGCCGGACATGTCGTGTCCCTGCATTGAAGATGGATTTGAGCAAGCTGCGCCAATCGCTGCTACTCCTGCGAAAATGGCGCCAAGCAGCCATTTCTTCATGTCGTTTTCCCTCCTTAAGCTTGTAGTGCGAGATGCAACTATATGATAAAAAATAGATGTGCAAAATGTATGGAGAAAATCGTTCAACTGAAATGTAAAAAAAGGCAAGCGATTTGGATTCGCCGATGCCTAACGGCGATACGTAATCGCTTGCCGTCCCATTTGAACCCAAGCGTCGATAAAGTCTTGTTTCGGTGCTTTTTGATTTTTGACAGCGGTCAATGGATCATTGAAATAAATGTACTGCTCATCGTATCCCGTAATGAGCACCGCGTGTTCCCGATACGTGATTTTGATCGGTCCTTGCGGGGTTTGCCATTCTCGAAAGGCAGAGGGAGGAAGAGGACGAAAGGTGGTGTTCGTAATCACCCAAACCGGTGTGCCTTTGGCCAAGTATGTATAGATGTTCTCAAACGATTGCCCTGTTAAGTCAACGATTTGGTTCGGCAAGTACAATTCAGCCAACTGCTTGATCGGCTTATGGTACACGCCGTATCCAGGCTTTGATAATGTATACATATCGCCGACAAACCCTTCATTTGGGTGTCCGTAAAACACTTGGCCATTCCGCACTTGATATGGAGTAGGGTTTTTCTTGATTTGTTTCGCCAACGTCATCTTATCGACGCGAATGCCGGCATGATTCAAGAGCATGGCCAAGCTGGTCACTTCGCATCCCCTCGGCAGTTCCGGAAGCTGAGACAAAAGGGGAGCGTCAATAAGGACGGATGTCCTTAGAGCTTGTTTCTTTGAAGGAGCAGCTGATCGATTCGCCTCCTCCGCTTGATTGCTAGGGGGCGAACCGGTTTCTCTGCTGTTTCTTTTCTGTACGAAGGCTTTGATGGCATCGCCTGTCTGGGCCGAACTTGCATAATAGGATAATGAGGCGGCCAATAGCAAGAAACAGGAAATATACAATCCGAGCGACAGTTTATCCATCCTCCCGTTTAGAGGTCTTCTCAAGAGAACAAAACAAAGGGAAACAATGAGAAAAGTCAAAAAAAGGATAAACGCTAACAAGCCATTCTCAACCCCTTTGTGAAAAGTGACCGTTTTTATATTAACAAGTAAGTATGCAGAAACTATGAAATTCATACTTTCTCCATATTTTATCGTTAATATATGGGGGAATTGAAAATCTTGCAAGCAGTTTTCCTGAAAAAATGGAAACAGATTGTTTTTGAAACTTGATTTTGTGTACGGTAGAATGAAATTGCCTTTGCATTATAGGTGAAAAAGAAAAATGGTTCATCACCAAAAGATGTACTTGACTTTTAAAAACAAACATGATAATGGTTTCACCCGATTGAACTAAACAACAAAAAACGGAAATTAATCGTTTGATTTCCTCTATCATGAAAATCATTTTTTGTCAAGTGCATTTTTTAATGAAAATCCGAAAAAAATGTTATTTCCTGTAATTTTTTTACAAAAAACAAGCTTTTGGTGTTGTTTTCTGTATATACATGGATTCTTCTTAGCAAAGTGGGGGGGCAATCATCACTATGTGCGGTTTTATTGGTTGTATTCATGACCGCCCGAGAGCGATTGAGCAAACATGGAAAACAACGTTGATGGAGATGAACCGCCTGATTACCCATCGCGGCCCCGACGATGAGGGGTATTTTTTTGATGACTACGTGAGTTTTGGTTTTCGGCGTTTGAGCATCATCGATCTGGAGGCGGGACATCAGCCGCTGTCTTATGAAAACGATCGATATTGGATCATTTTTAACGGGGAAATTTACAACTATATTGAATTGCGGGAAGAGCTAGCGGCGAAAGGATATTCGTTTGCGACGCATTCGGATACCGAGGTGATTGTTGCTCTCTACAGCGCGGAAAAAGAAAAAGCGGTCGAAAAGCTGCGCGGGATGTTTGCGTTTGTCATTTGGGACAAGCAAGAGAAAACGGTGTTTGCGGCGCGGGATCCATTTGGCATTAAGCCGTTTTTTTATGCGGAGCAAGGAGACCGCACGTTTTTCGCTTCGGAAAAGAAAAGCATCTTGCTGGCCCTGGGACAGGAATCGCTGAACTGTGATTCCCTGCAGCATTATTTAACGTTCCAATATGTCCCTGAGCCGCTGACGATGTCAGACAGCATTTACAAGCTGGAGCCAGGGCACTATCTCAAGAAAAAAGTCGGAAAACCGCTCACCATTCATCGTTATTGGAAGGCATCCTTCGAGCCCATTCGCCAATCGGAAGAGGAGCTTGTAAAGAAAATCCGCGATGCGCTGTTTGATTCGGTCAACGTCCATATGCGCAGCGATGTGCCGGTCGGTGCGTTTTTGTCGGGAGGCATTGATTCATCGTTCATCGTCGCCATCGCGAAACAATTCCATCCGCACCTGAAGACATTTTCCGTCGGGTTTGAGCGGGAAGGGTTTAGTGAAATCGATGTTGCCCAAGAAACCGCAGAGAAGCTTGGGGTAGACAACATTAGCTATGTCATTTCGCCGCAGGAGTATATGGAAGAGTTGCCGAAAATTATGTGGCATATGGACGATCCGCTTGCCGATCCTGCGGCTGTGCCGCTGTATTTTGTCGCTCGTGAGGCGAGAAAGCATGTCACGGTTGTGCTTTCCGGCGAGGGGGCGGACGAGCTGTTTGGCGGCTACAACATCTACCGCGAACCAGAGTCGTTGCGGCTGTTTGCGCGAATGCCAAACATCGTAAAAGCCGTGCTGCGGATGATCGCGAAGCTGCTTCCGGACGGAATGAAAGGAAAAAGCTTTTTGGAGCGCGGCACGACGCCGCTTGAAGAACGGTATGTCGGCAATGCGAAAATTTATAGCGAAAAGGAAAAAGCGGCGTTGCTCAAAACGTACCAAGAGGGGCGCGAATATACGGCGGTGACGGCTCCTTTTTACCGCGAAACGCTTCATTACCCGCCCGTCAACCGGATGCAGTATATTGATATTCATACATGGCTAAGGGGCGATATTTTAGTCAAAGCGGACAAAATGACGATGGCCCATTCGCTTGAGTTGCGCGTTCCCTTTTTAGACAAAAAGGTGTTTGAGGTCGCGGCCAACATCGCCCCTGACATGAAAACAGCCAACGGCACGACGAAATATATTTTGCGCAAAGCGGCCGAGGGCATCGTACCGGATCATGTGTTAAACCGGAAAAAATTAGGGTTCCCCGTGCCGATTCGCCACTGGCTGAAAAACGAAATGTATGACTGGGCGAGACAGCTCATCAACGAAAGCGAAACCGATCATCTGTTCCATAAGGACGTGCTCTATCGGCTGCTGGATGAACATGCCCGCCACAAGGCGGACCATAGCCGCAAGCTGTGGACGGTCTTGGTGTTTATGATCTGGCATCAAGTCTATGTAGAAAAGAAGTACGATTTTGCTCAATCCGTACAAAATGAGAAGCGGCCAGCGTCTGTTTTGGAGGCGTAGCAGGGAAACGAACAGCAATATTAAGGGATTTAAAGGGGGTCTCCTCCGGCGTCATCCCGTGGATGAAGCAGTTGAACGATACGGCGGTGAGCGTCGATCAGTTAGGGTAGCGCAAAGAGGCCATTTCCGTCTATTTGGATGTATGGCATAAAGACGTTTTCGCGTTTCTCGATGCGCGGCTCAACAACGGCGATGAACGGCTGCGGACGCATGATTTGTTCACCGGCGTTTGCATCCCGGACTTGTTCATGGAGCAAGTGGAACAGCGCGGCGACTGGTATTTGTTTGACCCGCATGAAGTGCGGAAGGTGATGGGGGTTAGTTTGGAAGACTTTTATGATGAGGAAAAAGGGCGCGGCAGCTTTCGGGAGAAATATTGGCAATGCGTCAACGAACCAAGGCTGTCGAAAGAAAAAGTGCCGGCGATCGAAGTGATGAAAAGCATCATGCGCAGCCAGCTCGAGTCGGGGACGACGTTTATGTTTTACCGCGATGAAGTGAACCGGCAAAATCCGAACCGCCATCTTGGGATGATCTACTGCAGCAACCTTTGCACCGAAATCGCGCAAAACCAAAGCCCAACGGTGACGAAGCGGCCATATGTGAAAGACGGGATGATCATCATTGAAAAAATACCGGGCGATTTTGTCGTCTGCAATTTATCGTCGATCAACTTAGCGCGCGCCGTCACCGATGGGGTGCTTGCGCGGTTGATCCCGATTCAAATGCGGATGCTCGATAATGTCATTGATTTGAACAACATTCCGGTGCTGCAGGCAGGTCTGACGAATCAAAAATACCGCGCCGTGGGGCACGATGATCAATTACATCAACCGCGACGAGCACATTCATGTCGACTTGTTTGCGAAAATTTTCAAAGAAGTGTTGAACGAATACCCGGAGTATCGGACGCCGGAGCTTGCTGATTTTGTCCGTGAAACGTTTATGAAAGCGGCTGAGCTGGAAATCGAATGGGCTCGGGAAATCATCGGGAATGACATCGATGCCATCGACTTGGCCGATTTGGAAACATACATTAAGTTTTACGCCAACGTCCGCGCTCATCAGCTCGGTTTTGACCGCCCGTTTGACGGCTATCGGACGAACCCGCTCCGCTGGATTAAAGCGTATGAAGAAGTGGACCTTGGCAAGTCCGACTTTTTTGAACAAAAACCGCGCCAATATACGAAAGTGCAAGTGGATAACGGGTTTGATGAGTTATAAAACGGAGGAAAGCCACGTTTGGCCATAGTCCAACGTGGCTTTTTCAACGGAAAACATGATTAACGGAGGGATTCTCGCTGCCAGGCAAGATGATGGAGTTTTTGCTCGTGCTGAATGGTTTTCGCCGCGAGGAAATGGACCGTTTCTTGCGTTTCGGTGAGCTCGACGCGCAAACCAGCGAATTTTTGCTTGAGCCGGTCAAACCGCTCGTTCACTTCCGCGCGAAACTGCTGCATTTCGGCTTGAAGTTGGTTGGCGGTGTCTTGGATTTCCGCCCGAAGTTGGCTGCCCATCTCGTCGATTTGGGTGCGGATTTCGCGGGAAAACAGTTTTAGCGCTTCTACGACCTCTTTCACGATCGTGTCGCGTTCCATGCTCGTTCACCTTCTCCCATTTTGATTATACAATGAAGAGCGGGGAAACCGGAGTCAGTCAAGACTTTGTGAGTTTTGGTTCACTATGAGTGTATGTAAACTACAGGATCGTGAACTATTTTTTTGAATTCATATCGTTTTTGGACTCTCATCTCTAGCTACGGATCATGCGTATTCCTTTTTTACAAAAATCGAAGTTCAGAGAACGCCTGATACATCAGTGTTTGGGAAGACTATTGTAAATAAGGAGTGTTATTCCATATCACTTCCGGCCACAGGCGGCGAACATGCTACTTCACCTTGACGATCATGGTCTCTTTTGTCGAAGAGGGTGGCGCGGATTTCCCTGCTTTCTCCCCACGTTGCCTCACAGGACGGATCCCATCCATCTGGGCGATCATGGCTCGAAGAAATGCCTGAAGCCCTCGGTCTTTCCAACTGCGGCGATATTTCACCCGGCACGCCAGCCGGCTCATCACGCCCTCCGAGTGGCTCATCGGACGCATTCCTGCCGTGCCCATGCCTTGTTCCGAAAGCCACTCTTTTTCATGTTTATGTCAAAATAAAGATAAGGGAAATCCCCTATGGGTATATAAATTTGTTACATATACAATGTAATTAAGTTAATTAAAACAAATTTGAAATTCGAATACAAAGGGAGTGATGAATGGTGACGAACGTATATAATGCAAAAGTAGCCATTGTTGGAGCGGGTTCAGCAGGAATTTCAATCGCAGCGCGGCTATTAAGAAAAAATCGTCAACTACATGGTCAAGTGTTGCTCATTGATCCTTCAGATAAACATTATTATCAGCCTCTCTGGACACTTGTTGGCGGTGGAGCAGCAAAAGCAGAAGATTCCGTTCGCGAGCAAGCATCGCTCATCCCAGAGGGAGCGAAATGGCTGAAGGAAGCGGTCGATACGTTCTCGCCAGAAAACAATACGTTAGAAACGAAAGAAGGTTCAACGGTTCGTTACGACTATTTAGTTGTAGCTGCCGGAATCGAAATTTATTGGGATCAAATCAAAGGGCTAAAAGAAACAATTGGAAAAAATGGAGTTTGCAGCAACTATTCATATGATTACGTTCAAAGCACATGGGAGAACATCCGCAACTTCCGTGGCGGTACAGCGATTTTTACCCAACCAAGCACACCAGTAAAATGTGGCGGCGCACCACAAAAAATTATGTATCTAGCTGACGATTATTTCCGTCAATCAGGTGTGCGTGAGCAGACAAATATCATTTTTGCTTCTGGTTCGCCAAATATTTTCGCTGTGAAACGATATGCTGATACGCTCGAACAAGTCATTCAGCGAAAAAATATTGAGACAAAATATCGTGTGGAGTTAGTTGAAATTGATGGAGATACAAAAAAAGCAACATTTGAACATCTCGATACGAATGAACGCTTTACACTAAGTTTTGATATGATTCACGTCACACCGCCAATGGGACCGCCAGCTTTTATTGCGAAAAGTGCATTGGCCGATGCGGCAGGATGGGTCGATGTCGATCCATATACGTTGCAACACAAAACATACAAAAATGTGTTTGGTGCCGGTGATTGCACAAACTTACCAACCTCAAAAACAGGGGCTGCCATTCGAAAGCAAGCGCCAGTCGTTGCTGAAAACTTGCTCGCACTGATGAATGGAAAACCGTTACAAGCTCGTTATGACGGCTATACATCATGCCCGCTTGTGACCGGTTACAATAAGCTCGTTTTAGCTGAATTTGATTACGATAAAAATCCACGAGAAACGTTTCCGTTTGATCAATCGAAAGAGCGGATGAGCATGTATGTAATGAAAAAGAACTTGTTGCCGATCATGTACTGGAACGGAATGTTAAAAGGGCTGATGTGAAAGGGGGGCAGAACGATGTCGCTAGAACCTGTGTTGCAATTGCTGGAAAATGATGAACAACGTGAAGCAATTCATTACTTTATTGAAAAACTTCCACAGCTAAAAAAAGCGATGGAGTCGGCGGAGGAAAAAATCGCAGTCGTTCAACATGTCATGAACGATAAACAATCGCTTGAAGCATTGTTTACTGAACTTGAAGAAAAAACAGCGCCATTTCGATTGACGACTGAACATGTGGAGGCGTTTTCGACACTCATTCAACTGTTGCCGATACTTGTACAATGGTTGCAAAAAGCAGAAGAGTTTATCTTGTTCGTTACGAGCGTCATGAATGATCGCGAGTCGATGGCGTATTTGATGCAAGGAGTCAAAGATATGGTCCCAATCGAAAAAGGATTAGACATTTTAAAAGAAACGAACGAGCGCTTTGCTCGCGAGCGTGATTCGTCTACTGTATCACTTTTACGCATGTACCGTTTGTTAAAACACCCACTGATTCAAGATGGTGTCAAATATATTGAAACGTTGCTTGATGTAGCAAGCAAACATAAATCATACGGGGGGATGTAAGATGTTATTTCGCTCATTTTTCGACGAGCAATTAGCTCACATGTCTTACTTAGTTGGGTGCCAACGAACAGGGGAAGCGATCGTCATCGATCCAGGCCGCAACGTTGATTGGTACATCGACACAGCGAAAAAAGAAGGATTGCAAATTGTCGCTGCAACAGAAACGCATATCCATGCCGACTTCGTTTCAGGAGCAAAAGAATTAGCGAAACGTTGTGGGGCAAAACTATATTTATCGGATGAAGGAGATGAAAATTGGAAATATGAATATTTAGATGAAGTTGATTACGAACTTGTGAAAGAGGGGAGCATTTTTACAGTAGGGAACGTTGAGTTTAAAGTGCTTCATACACCAGGGCATACACCAGAACATATTTCGTTCATCTTAACAGATAAAGGCGGCGGTTCAACAGAGTCGATGGGCATTTTCACAGGCGATTTCGTTTTCGTTGGTGACGTTGGCCGGCCGGATTTGCTCGAAAAGGCAGCAGGGGTTGTTGGAACAGCAGACGTTGGCGCCCGCCAAATGTTTGAGTCGCTGAAAAAATTCAAAGCGCTCCCAGACTACTTGCAAGTATGGCCGGCGCACGGAGCGGGAAGCGCATGCGGAAAAGCGCTTGGCGCCGTTCCTGTTTCAACGGTTGGATATGAAAAGCTGACCAACTGGGCGCTAAAAATTGAAGATGAAGAAGAGTTTGTGAAACTATTGCTTGCAGGGCAACCGGAGCCGCCCAAATATTTTGCAATGATGAAGAAAGTGAACAAAATCGGCCCTGCGTATGTAAATGAAGAAGAAGTACCAGCGTTGCAAACGCGCGACCAACTTGACGAATATAAAGCAGCTGGAGCATTTATTTTAGATGTTCGCTCATCACAACAGTTTGCCCACGCACATTACGCAGGATCCATTAACATTCCCTTTAACAAGTCGTTTACAAACTGGGCAGGTTGGTTAATGAACTACGACCAAGATATTGTGCTAATCGCAAATGAACATGATGTGCAAGCGATTCGCAAAGCGCTTGCTTATATCGGATTAGATCGTGTTGTTGCTTATATTGAGCCATCTGTTGCATTAAGTGGTGAAGTTGAGAGATACGAAGAAATCGATGTGCATCAATTGCGACAATATTTGCAAGATGATCATTATCAACTCATTGACGTACGCAGCCAAGCAGAATGGGATGAAGGATATATTGAAGGTGCGCAACACATTATGCTTGGCATGCTTGCAGATCGTCTTGATGAGCTTCCAGAAGGAAAAACGTATATCGTTCAATGTCGTTCAGGAGGGCGTTCAGCGATTGGGGCAAGCATTTTACAAGCGAAAGGATTCAAGAAAGTACTCAACTTAAAAGGTGGATATTTAGCGTGGACGAGAGAAAAGTTTCCAGTTGTGAAACCATCATAAGGGCTGACGTTGTCAGTCCTTTCTTTTCATCTTGTTTCCTTTTATTATTAATGGAAGAGAGGTGAGAACATGCAATTTTTGGATAAAATTTTTGCGTATATTCAAGATGGAATTATTGTTATGAATCATGAGCGAACAATTGTTGAGATGAATCCAGCAGCAAAGCGACTCACCGGTTGGCAGCTTGGCGAAAAAGTGCCATATTGTTCATTTTGCCAACGACGCAAAGTGAAAGAAGGAGAAGAACGGTGTTACTTAATTGCCACAGAAGAAGTACCGTACTTTGTATCCGAAATGCCGACCGACCATGGGCAGTGGATCGATGTCGAAATGAGCACAGAGCTCATTCTCGAACAAGATAATGCGAAATATTATTTGCTTGTTTTGCGTGATCAAACGATAAAGAAAAAAGAAGAAGAAGCGCGTCGTTCAAAGTGGATGGTGAAAAAATTAACAGAAGCAAAAGAAGAGGAACATAAACGTTTAGCTCAAGAATTGCATGATGGCGTCGGTCAATCGCTCTACAGTATCTCCATTGCGTTAGATAATATCATTCAGCGAGTGCAAGATGAAAAACTGCACACATACGTCAAAGAAGTGCGTGAAGAGCTTGGGAGAGTCATGGAAGATGTGAAGCTATACGCGCAACAACTTCGCCCGAAAAGCTTGGATGCACTCGGATTGATTCCGACTATTCAATCGCTTATTCATTCACTTCGATCGAAAATGTCAAATACGTTGTTTTCATTTCAAACGAATGTATATACACGCTTGTCTCCGACGATAGAAATTAACCTTTATCGCATTATTCAAGAAGCATTGCATAACGTTATGAAGTATGCAAAAGCAACAGAAGTGCGTGTTTCCATTGAGCAGACGGAACGGGAATTATTTGTGTCCATTGAAGATAATGGTGTGGGATTTCACGTTGAAGAAAAGCGTGAAGGACTTGGTTTAAAGCATATTCAAGAACGCGTTTTTCATCTTGGGGGAGAAATGGCCATTACTTCTGCACCGATGAAAGGGACAACGATTTTTGTGCGTGTGCCGCTAGAAGGGGGAGAAGAGAATGAAAGTATTAATTGTTGATGACCATGATTTAATTCGCAAAGGCATCCGTCTGCTTCTTGAAGGCTTTCCCGATGTGGAAGTCGTCGGGGAGGCAAGCAGCGGTTGCGATGCGATTACGCTTGCATTGAAGCATCATCCAGATATCGTTTTGCTTGATCTTTCCATGCCGACAGGGCTCGATGGATTTACAACCGCAAAAACGATCATGGATGAATTAAGAGGTGTGAAAATTATTGTTTTGACGATGCATGATGAAGAAATCTATGTACAAAAAGCGATTCAATATAACATTCACGGCTATTTGTTAAAAAATAGTCAAACGAACGATTTGTACGAAGCGTTGCAAGCGGTATATCATGGTAAACGATTTTATCGCACACACATTCCACAAGAACGACTTGAAAAAATGTTTGCGGAAAAAGAGATGAAATCGCTGCTTACCAATCGTGAAAGAGAAATTGTCCGACTGACGTTTTTAGGATATACGAACAACCAAATCGCAAATAAGTTGAAAATCAGTCCGAAAACGGTGGAAAACCATAAAACGAACATTATGCAAAAGCTCGGTATTAAGGAAAAACATGAGCTCATTCAATACGCCTTAAAAAATTATATTGCGGATTTAGTTTAGTATGCTGTAGGTGAGCAAATTCACCAATATCTATAATAGATGTAACGAAAAAGCTTAATAATATAAGTGGAGTGAACCTGATTTTTTTGGCTAGAATAGATGATGTCAACAAACTATATACATGCTCATTGAAAAATTAACATTTGCCTTCTCCTGCAACTAACTTCCTCCCCCCATGGCTCAGCTTGCAGATTGAGCCTACAGGATCTTTGGAGGAAGTGCTGCAGCGCTTAGGGTGTGCAGGATAACGGAGAGGTTAACTCTTCATGTTGCATGTATATATTCACGAAGAGGCCGCCTGCTTGTCTTTTAGTACGGGGATGTTTCTAAAAATAGAGAAACGAGGGATCTAGCGTGAGGGGATTTGTAGAGTTAACCGATGCGGAAATGATTGATCGCTTTATTGAGGCGAATGAACTAGCGTTTTTATTTATTTCCAGTCAAGGTTGTGGAGTTTGCCAAGCGCTTTATCCAAAAGTGATCGAATTGATGGATGAATTCCCATTCATTCAATTAGGGCATGTTGTAGTAGACGATGTGAAGGAAATTGCCGGGCGGTTTTCTATTTTCACTGCTCCGGTCTTACTTTTATTTGTCAACGGAAAAGAGGTTTTGCGAGAAGCTCGCTTTGTGCATATGGACCTGTTGCGTGAAAAGGTGACCAAAATATACAAATTGGTGATTGACTAAATATTTGTCGGGCGAATTCAGGAATGATTTTCGATGAGGATAACAAACTTTTCTGCTTTTTTTGATTAGGCGCTGTCGATTTAACAAAAAGGGGTTTCACCGGCCTTCTAGCGAGCTGAAAAAAGTTCTCTACAAAGTCTTGACTTGGCTCAATGCAACTGGAAAACTTGACGTATTGTTAACCAAAAGAGGTGAAAGTCATTGGTTGAACGGAAAATTGGAATTGTGGAAAACTTGTTTCAATTTACTTTATTAGTCGTTATCAATTTGTTTGTTGGATCGATGGTAGGGATTGAGCGAACCGTTCTGCCATTATTAGGTGAGAAACAGTTTGGTTTGGCTTCTACAAGTGCTGCTCTTTCTTTTATCATTAGTTTTGGTTTTTCTAAGGCGATTGTAAATTATTTTGCAGGTCAAATTGCTGATAAATTTGGCAGAAAACGAGTTCTTTTGTTGGGTTGGATTGTTGGTTTCTTTGTACCTATTCTTACGATTTACGCCCATGCGTGGTGGATCATTGTAATTGCAAATATTTTATTGGGCATTAACCAAGGACTGACTTGGTCAATGACGGTGAATATGAAAATCGACATTGCCAAAGCGAATCAAAGAGGGACGGCAGTAGGTTTAAATGAATTCGCAGGCTACTCCGGTGTCGCCATCATGGCAGCGGTGTCAGGATATATTGCTTCTTTCTATTCATTAAGACCAGAACCGTTTTATGTAGGAATCGGTATTGCTGTTGTTGGAATTTTATTATCTTCCATTGTGAAGGATACTGAACAGCATCTAAAGATTCAAATTCGGGATAATGGCACAACAACGGCGGATCATCACTTATCCTCTAGAGAGATATTTAGCTTGACAACATGGAAGGATAAAAATCTTTCCAGTATTAGCTTTTCTGGATTGGCAACAAATTTGAAAGATGGGATGGCTTGGGGGCTGTTTCCTTTGTATTTTTCTGCCGTAGGATTAAGTGTGAGTGAAATCGGTACAATAGTGGCTATATATCCAGCGGCATGGGGATTTTTTCAGCTGTTTACGGGAGCATTGAGTGATAAAATTGGAAGAAAAAAACTAATTGCCTATGGAATGTGGGTACAAGCCTTTTCTCTTTGGTTTCTTTTATTCGTTGACAGTTTTTCTTTATGGGTTTTAGGTGCGATTTTTTTAGGTTTGGGTACAGCAATGGTTTACCCAACTTTGCAAGCGGCGATCGGGGATGTTGCATCACCGAATTGGCGCGCGTCATCCATGGGGGTATATCGTTTTTGGAGAGATAGCGGTTATGCGTTCGGGGCCCTCGCTGCAGGGGCAATAGCAGATTTATTAGGAGTGACATGGGCAATCGGGATCGTGGCTTTGGTGCCTTTTCTTGCAGGGGTCTATTCACATATGAGGATGGATGAGACTTTGAAACAGTGACAAAGTGAAGATCTGTCCATTCCTTGCTTTGTTTATCTAGCACCACGAGTTGACAACGTCTAGCTCAGGGTCTAACCTACCTATAGGGGTAGTTGTATAAAATTTATTTGAAGAGGAATGAAATGGAAGGTTTTTTCAGTTGGAGAGCATCCGACGATGGGAGTGCGGAACATGAATGATGTTATTGCCGTAGGTCCTTTTCTTATTCGCACGGGTTGGCTCATTTGGTTGGCTGCCGGAGCCGGGGGATATTTGTTTTGGCGTGTTGTTTGGACGGGTTCAGACGAACAATTCAGGCATATACGACAGCTGTTGGTTGACGGTGTGTTGATCTATTGGCTTGTTTGGAAAATCTACCCGCTATTCACCAATCCTTCTTTGCTATGGCGCAATCCGCTCGGGGTGTTGTATTTGCCGAGCGGAAATCGCGGCGTGATGCTTGGGGTGGCAACGGCTGCAATCGTGACAATGTTTCGCGCCTATCGTCGAAATATTCCCATGCATTTGTTGGTGAATTCGGTGATAGTAATTTATTTAGGGGCGCATTTTGTTTACTACTTGTTTGAAAGGCGATACGGATCGGCGTTGAATCATGGTTGGTTTGCCTTCCATCCTATTCATTTGTATCAGTTGTTTTTGGCCGCTGCAGTGATGCTGTGGACGGTGTGGCTGCGAAATCCTCTTGAAAGGGTGAAGTATGCATATTTATTTTTAACGATATGGGGAATCGGGCAATGGATGATTTGGCTGGTCGCAAAGTGATAGGAACCTCGTATACGAATTCGAAAGTTCGAAATGATGGCGCGCTGTTCTTTTTAAATGCAATTGAATGAGAAAAGGGGGCGATCTACATGTCAGTAATATTCGCTTTCGTTGCAGGAGCGCTTTCTTTCTTTTCCCCTTGCATTTTTCCGCTCGTCCCAGCTTATGTCGCCCATTTAACAGGCACTCCAATAGCAGGAGACAGAATCCGAGTCGGGAAACGGGAGATCTTTATCCGCTCCCTTGCGTTTATCGGTGGGTTTAGCATCATTTTTGTGCTGATGGGAGCGACGGCTAGTGTGATTGGACAAATGTTGGTTCAATATCGAGAGCTCATTGAAAAGATAGCCGGTTTGTTTATCATCATATTCGGGTTGCAGATGGCGGGAATTCTCTCCTTTCGGCTGTTGATGAGGGAAAAACGTTGGGATGCAGGTGCGAAGAAGCCTACCGGTTTGCTAAGTTCAACATTTGTCGGAATGGCGTTTGCGGCTGGTTGGACGCCTTGCGTAGGATTGACGCTGTCGTCCATTTTGTTGCTAGCTAGCTCCACGGAAACCCTATATAGTGGAATGGCGCTCCTTTTGCTATATTCACTCGGATTAGGTGTGCCGTTTTTGCTCATCTCTCTCGCCATTACAAAATCGTTGCGAATTGTAAAAAATGTGAACCGCTGGCTTCCGTTGTTATCGAAAGTCAACGGCTGGCTGCTTGTGGTGCTTGGCGTTTTGCTTTATACAGGACAAATGACAAAAATCAGCGCTTTGTTATCGAGCTACTCCATTTTTTCTTTCTAACACCCTCCTGAAAGAAGTCTCTTGCTTCGATATGAAGTGAGAGCGGGAGATGCTGAGAGCAGGCCGGCTTTTTGCGATGGAAGGAGGAAGATCGTTGCGAAAAATCATTGTAGCGCTAGCATTGTTTGCTTTGACAGGATGGGCGATTTATGACACGTTGTCCAAAAATGTTGCTTTTTCGGTGGAAGATGGAGGAAAAAGCGAAGGCCAAATTGCCGAGGGAATTGAAGTAGGAAATCGAGCGCCAGATTTTGCGTTGCGGGCGCTTAACGGGGAGGAAGTGAGGCTATCCGATTTTCGAGGAAAAAGAGTGATTGTGAACATGTGGGCGACTTGGTGTCCACCTTGTCGTGCGGAAATGCCGGATATGCAAAAGTTTTATGAGCGGTATAAAGATGAGGGGGTGGAGATTGTCGCGGTCAATTTAACTCAATCGGAAAGGCAGCCGGAACATGTCGGGCGTTTCATTCAAGAGTATGGAATTACGTTTACGGTCCTTCTGGATGAAAAAGGAGAAGTATATCGGCAATACCAAGCTCAAGCGATTCCAACAAGCTATCTCATTGATTCGAAAGGGATCATACGAAAAAAAATGATCGGACCGATGAGTTATGACTGGCTGGTGGATCAGATGGAATCGATTCAATAAAGGGGAAGAGATGGTGAGAGAGGCAAAACGGCAAACGACAGAGGATTCCAAATATATTCAGCAACACTTGGCGAATGAGCGGACGTTTCTCGCTTGGATTCGCACCTCGATCGCTGTAATTGGGATTGCTTTCTTGATGATCAACTTGCATGAAAAAACAACGGCGAGCGCATTGTCGACATTTCTCGTTCAGCTCATCGGAGCGTTGGCGGTGGTCATTTCCGTCTGCACGATTGTGTTTTCTACCATTAGTTATGTCATGAAGACCAAACAAATTAATGAACAAACGTTTCGACCGTCACGCCCATTAATTTGGTTTTTGGCTTCTCTTTTGTTGCTGATCACCGGATTGTTTGGATATTATTTTTTCACCTTGCTTTAACAGCGGCTTGTTTGCCGCTTTTTGTTTTGCCCTGTTTTAGGGTTAAGAGTAGCGCACAAGCAAAAATAAAAGAACAGCCATTGACTGTCGTCGTTCGCTCAATCAAATCGATACTAGGATGTATTGGAGATTACATACAAGGAGGAGTTCGCGATACAAGACGCCCCTCACTTGCCTTACAGAGAGGAAGAAGGGGGGCAATGTCCAGTGAAAGGAAAAAAGAGGAGAAACGATTCAGCGGCATCATACGTGCCGCGATGGGGGGCAGTGTACATACATGGGGGCAGAAGATGGCAAGACAAGGTGCGGTTGCGGGCAATAAGCATATATATATTTATCATACCGGCGCCGAAGCTTTGTTGATTCAATGGAGGGATGATCGTGTTTATTCACACTGTTCAACCTGGAGATACGCTTTTTTCAATCAGCAGGCGATACGATTATCCGCTGGAACGTCTGCGCCTTGTCAATGGCTTAGTTGAAACGAATATTGTTCCTGGTCAGGCATTGCTTGTTCCTAGCTATACGTATACAGTGCAGCCAGGGGACACGCTAAGCGCCATTGCACGGAGAGCGCTTGTGACGGTCGAACAGTTGCGGGCAGCCAATCCGGCGGTGGACCCGTACAGAATGCTTCCAGGAATGAAAATTTATATTCCTGATATTTCCTGGTATCAAGCCATAACGTTAGCATATTACACTCTCCGCGAACCGAACTTAGATCGGGCGCTCGTGCGGGATTTTGCCCCATATTCATCGTACATTGCTCTGTTCGAATATCGCTTTGCCCCTAATGGCGACATTATTACTATGCGGGATGACGCCGCAGCGATTGAAACAGCATGGCAAAACCGCGTCACACCCATTGCGGTAGTGACGAACCTAACATCGAAAGGATTTAGTACGAGACTGGCGAGCCAAGTGCTGAACAATCCGGAAGCAAGGGCGAATTTGGTCGAGAACATCTTTTATTTAGTATCACGAAAAGGCTATGGTGGCGTCAATATTGACTTCGAGCAAGTTCGTGGCGAGGATCGTGATTTGTTTACTGGTTTTTTGCGCCAGCTACGCGATCGGTTAAAACCGGCTGGATATGTTTTGACGATCGCCGTTCCAGCGAAAACGAGCGAGGAGATCCCTTGGCTAAGAGGCTACGATTACGGCGGCATTGGCGCTGTCGTCGACTATATGTTTATTATGGCGTACGATTGGCACCATTTAACAAGTGAACCTGGCCCAGTTGCACCAATTGGTGAGGTGAGATCGACGCTTCAGTTTGCCGTCGAGCGCGTGCCCCGAAAAAAAATCTTGCTCGGACTCCCGTTATATGGATACGATTGGATCATTCCATACCAGCCTGGGACATCGGCGGATGCTCTCTCCAACCAAGAGGCGGTTTTAATCGCCATGCGTTACCAATCACCGATTCAATATTCGTTTCAATATGAATCGCCGTTTTTTCGATATACTGATGAACTTGGAAACATTCATGAGGTATGGTTTGAAGATGTCAGAAGCATGGGACAGAAAATGAAATTGGCCCGCCAATTTCAGATTGCAGGCGTCGGTGCATGGGAGCTGGCGTTAGGATTTGCGCCAGGGCCATGGCTGCTGCGAAAATTTTTTACTGTACGAAAGGTATAATTTAAAGATGGGAAATGGTTTTGACAGTCATGAGAAGGTTGGACGAAAGCCGCTTTTTGCGACTAGTAACCCGGAGCAGAAGGCGGGAAGTTGTTTCCTTACAATGCGAAGGAGTAAAATATTTACAGACAGGTCCTCGATATGGATCGCTGATAAGGGGGATGAACTTGTGTTCGATGTTGCCATTAAGGATCACCAAGTGAATCGCTGTGGAACCTGAGGTGAAAATATGGAAAACAATTTTGCACGCTTTAAAAGCAGCCTTTGTTTCGCTGCTTTTTTATTTTCTCTTTTAGGGTTGGACGCGTATTTTCCTGTTGACAAAAGAAAAACAATCCGATAATATTATTTCCATGATACATATACATGTATATGTATATAACTACAAACGTGTATATGTGTATAAAACTGAGGCAGGCACTAAAATATAATAACGAAAAACATAAGGAGGTTATTTTGATGAAAGTAGCGATTATTGCAGCAAATGGCGGGTTGTTTGATGCGTACAAGGTGTTCAACATCGCGACAGCCGCTGCGGCGGCAGACGCAGAAGTCGGCGTGTTTTTCACGTTTGAAGGGTTGAATCTCATCCACAAAGAAGCGCACAAACAATTGCCGATTCCTGAAGGGAAAGAACATTTTCAACAAGGGTTCCAAAAAGCGAACGTCCCATCGATTGCAGAATTGCTTCAAATGGCGCAAGGGATGGGTGTGAAGCTGATCGCTTGCCAAATGACCATGGACGTCATGGGGTTGGACAAAGACCAATTCGTTGATGGCATTGAAGTGGCGGGGGCGGCGACGTTCCTGCAGTTCGCGAAAGACGCGGACATTACATTGGCCTTCTAATGAGGGAGAGGAGGAAGGAGAATATGGCGCAAGTCACCGTTTATACAACCACTACATGCCCATATTGTGTAATGGCGAAAAACTTTTTGCGCGCCCAAGGGATTCCATTCAAGGAAGTGAATGTCGAGCTCAATCCGGAAGCGGCGCGGAGACTGGTGGAAACGACCGGGCAAATGGGCGTGCCGCAAATCGAAATTAACGGCCGCTGGGTGCTCGGGTATGACCCGGAAACGATTATGGCGTTATGGAACGAAGCGAATCATCGCTGAAAATCACATGTGAATGATAGAGCGATGACGTAGGGGCTGGGTATGGTTGGCAAAAACGATTTCGGTCAAAGAAATCGCCAATCAAATCATGCGCGGTGAAGAGTTGTTTATTGTAGACGCCCGCAACCCTGAAGATTTTGCCGATTGGCGGATCGAAGGCAAAGGCGTTGAGGTCGTCAATATTCCGTATTTTGACGTGTTGGACGGTATCGAACCGTATTTGGACCGTTTGCCGAAAGACAAAAGCAAGACGATTTACGCCGTTTGCGCCAAAGGCGGCTCGTCGGAGTTTGTGGCAGAGCAGTTGGAAGCGGCGGGCTATACGGATGTTTATTCGATCGAAGGCGGTATGAAGGCGTGGAGCGAGCATTTGGAGCCGGTGAAAATCGGCGAGCTGAAAAGCGGTGGAACGATTTATCAATTCGTCCGCCTCGGCAAAGGGTGCCTCTCGTATCTCGTCGAATCGAACGGTGAGGGAGCGCTGATCGATACGAACCGCATGACAGACGTGTACGTCCGTTTTGCGCAAGATCATGGCATTACGATCAAGCATGTGCTCGATACGCACTTGCACGCCGACCATATTTCTGGTGGGCGCAAGTTGGCGGAAGAACTGGATGCGGTCTATTATTTGCCGCCGAAAGACGCCGAAGAGGTGACATTCTCCTACACACCGATTCAAGATGGGGATCGTATTCGCGTTGGCCATGTAGTGATTGAAGCTTTGTATTCGCCAGGGCATACCATTGGCAGTACATCGTTTATTGTGGACGACCAATATTTGTTAACCGGTGATATTTTGTTCATTGACTCGATCGGCCGCCCGGATCTGGCAGGAAAGGCGCAAGACTGGGTCGGCGATCTGCGGGAGACGCTTTATCGACGCTACAAACAGCTTGCAGATGATCTGATTGTGTTGCCGGCACACTACATGGGTCCGAATGAAATGAATGAGGATGGCAGCGTGGCGGAACGGTTGGGCGTTCTTTATGAGAAAAACCATGGGTTAAATATTTCCAGCGATGAAGAATTCCGCCGAACTGTCACGGAAAACTTGCCTCCGCAGCCGAATGCTTATAAGGAAATCCGGCAGACGAATATGGGGAAACTGCATCCGACAGAAGACGAACAACGGGAGATGGAAATCGGTCCAAACCGTTGCGCCGTTCGGTAGGGAAAAGAAGCCGGCGTTTTCCGATGCCGGCCCTTTTCATGTTTCAGACTCATAATGGGCGTGTCGACTGGTTGATGTGAGTCGTTTGGAAACCGATAAAAAGAATACAATAACGAATACAAGTTGTCGAATAGGAGGGGACAGGATGACAGGGCATCGTTTTCAKTATGAACACGCTGAT
>NZ_MVKA01000006.1:0-91285 GCF_002042905.1 Geobacillus sp. LEMMY01 | reverse complement strand
GCCCACGTGTTACTCACCCGTCCGCCGCTGACCTAATCAGAKCAAGCTCCAATCCAGTCCGCTCGACTTGCATGTATTAGGCACGCCGCCAGCGTTCGTCCTGAGCCAGGATCAAACTCTCCAAAGAAAATTGATCAGCTTTTCGCATTGTCTAGCTTCGGCGCCTAGCTCTCTTCTGCCAAATCACCTTCCCCCTCGGGGTGCAAGCACCCCAGCGGGTGAAGAACATTTGGCTTCGAGATCGCCAGGATGGCGATATTTCGCCGTTGCCCGCAGGACGCGGGCTGCCTTTAGGCGAAATTACGGCGCCTCCGCTTTTCTTATGACGCTTGCGTTTTGTTTAGTTTTCAAGGAGCTTTTCCACTGACGCCTAATGATGACAGCTATTAAATAATAACGCGTGGACAACGAAAAGTCAACAACTTTTTTGTTTCGTTGCCGTCACAAGCAATGCTGATTATATCATGTGGATGTTGTTTAGGCAATAGTATTTTTTGAAACCATTGATCAACCTTGCACCATTTCCTCGATATATATGTCCCGCTGAACGCTTAGTGACAGCAACTGTCCGGTTTCGATGATCTTGACGATCGGCCGGGCTGGCTCGTCTGAAGGAATAAACATCACTTCAGCCATTTCGCCGTTGGAGAGTTTGACGACGGCTCCTGTTTGTAGGCCGATGAGATTGTTCACCAGCGCGGCGACAGCTTCTGTACTCAGTTTGCCGAACTGCTCCCTTTGCATCGTTTCAATGGCCCGAAACGGCGACTGTTTGCGACGGTATAACCGTTCTGAAGTCATGGCGTGGTAGACATCAGCGACGGCGACGATCTGGCTGTAAGGGTGAATTCCTTCTGCTTTTACTCCGAGCGGGTAGCCGCTGCCGTCATTTCGTTCATGATGCTGCAGCACGGCAAGTTTTGCCCCATGGTTTAGCGCAGGGATTTTTTGCACCATGCGGTAGCTGAAGACAGGGTGCTGCTTTACTTCATTGAATTCAGCTTCAGTGAGCGCCGACGGATTCATCAAAATTTTCTTGCTTATTTTCGCCATGCCACAGTCTGCTAGCACACCGGCAAGGGCGATTTGGTGGCATTCCCCTTCGCTGTATCCAAGCTGCATGGCCAAAAAGCCCGCGAGCAGCCCGACGCTGACGGCATGATGGTGCAAATATTCGTCCTTTGTTGCGTAATGATGCAACATAAGCAACTCCCGTTTTTGGCCCGCCATTCGTTCAAAAAGCGGAATGATGACCCCTCTGATTTCGCCGATATCAACCGGCAAACCGGCTTGCCACGATTGAAACCATGTTTTGTATCGTTGGACCGCCTCTAAGTAGAAGGCCATCGGCTGTTTGGCAGCCGCCGTTGATGCGGAATCGACGTTGGGAAATGGTTCGCCGTTAGCAAGCAATGGTTCAACGTCCACTTCCTCAACGAGGAATTTTTCAAGTACGAGCAGCAACGGTTTCGTGATCACGGTGTTTTTCGGGATAATCGGACGTTTCGTCTTGCCGAGCACATCTTCAGCGAGCACGCATCCTTCGCGAAGCTGGGAGCGTTTCACACGGACCATCGATTAGTGCCCCCTTTGTCTTTTTTCTCTGTATTTCTATCGTAACATGATTTTGGCCGCGATGGCAGTGCTTTTGAAACAGAAAAACGACGCCCCGCGCCTATAGGCGAAGCGCCGTTTCCGCTAGGCCGAATGATCTTCTTCTTTTTCCTCGTCTCTTTCTTCCTCAGGCACTTTCGCCACCGTAGCGACGCACTCGTGCCCATCTTCGCCAGAGAGGCGAATGAGTTTAACGCCTTGGGCGATTCTTCCCGTCCGAGAAATATCGCTGACGGCAATGCGAATGAGCACGCCGCCGGTCGTGATCACCATGACGTCTTCATTGCCGACGACGGTTGTCACCGCAACGACAGGACCGTTTCTATCCGTGACGTTGCACGTTTTCAATCCTTTGCCTCCGCGGCTTTGCGCGCGGTATTCCGAGGCCGGAGTGCGCTTGCCGAACCCTTTTTTCGTGACGACAAGCACATCATGATGGTCTTCTAAAATTTCCATGCCGACTACTTCATCCCCGTCATCAAGCGTGATCGCTTTGACTCCAGTCGCGCTGCGGCCCATCGCCCGCACGTCGGTTTCCGGGAAACGGATGAGCATGCCGTTTTTCGTACCGATGATCAAATGCTTTTTGCCATCCGTCAGCCGGACAGAAATCAGTTCATCCCCTTCGCGCAAATGGATGGCGATGAGCCCATTGTTACGAATATGGGCGAACGCTGAAAGTGGGGAACGTTTGGCAATTCCTTGCTTTGTCGCAAACACGAGGTAGCGTTCATCGCTAAACTCGCTTTCAATCGGAATCATGGCGTTGATCCACTCATCTTTATCGAGCTCAAGCAAGTTGATGATCGGCAACCCTTTGGCTGTGCGGCCGAATTCCGGGATCTCGTAGCCTTTTGCCTGATACACTTTCCCTTTGTTCGTGAAAAACAGCACAGTGTCGTGAGTCGACGTAACAAGCAAATGTTCGACGAAATCGTCTTCCGCCGTATGCATGCCTTGCACGCCCCGGCCACCGCGTTTTTGGCTCCGGTACGTCGATAAAGGCAAGCGCTTGATGTAGCCTTTATGAGTGAGCGTGATGACGACATGCTCTTGTGGAATTAAATCCTCGTCATCGAACTGCTCAACGGCTCCTGAAACGATTTCCGTGCGCCGCTCATCGTTGAACCGCTCCTTAATTTCGCTCAGTTCATCGCGAATGATTTGCAATACTTTCTCTTCGTCGGCCAATACGCCTCTCAGTTCTGCGATCAGACGGACAAGGTCTTGGTATTCTTGTTCGATTTTTTCCCGCTCAAGGCCGGTTAACCGTTGCAGGCGCATATCCAAAATCGCCTGCGCCTGCCGTTCACTAAGGGAGAACCGCGCCATCAGCCCTTCGCGCGCCGCCTCCGTCGTCTGTGAGCGGCGGATGAGGTCGATCACTTCATCCAAATGGTCAAGGGCGATGCGCAACCCTTCCAAGATGTGGGCTCGCGCCTCGGCTTTTTTCAGCTCAAACGCCGTCCGCCGGCGGATGACGGTTTTTTGATGGTTCAAATAATGCTCCAAACATTCTTTTAAGTTCAGCACTTTCGGCTCGCCGTTTACCAAAGCGAGCATGTTGATGCCAAAACTCGTTTGCAATGCCGTATGTTTGTACAAATTGTTCAACACCACTTTCGCGTTGGCATCGCGCCGCACTTCGATAACGATGCGCATGCCGCTCCGATCCGACTCGTCGCGCAAGTCGGTGATGCCGTCAATTTTTTTCTCGCGCACAAGTTCGGCGATCCGCTCGATCAGTTTCGCCTTGTTTACTTGATAAGGGAGCTCGCTCACAATAATCGTTTCCTTGCCGTTTGGCTGCTGCTCGATTTCGGCCTTGGCGCGCAATGTAATCGAGCCGCGTCCCGTTTCGTACGCCTTGCGGATGCCGCTGCGGCCGATAATTTGTCCAGCGGTTGGAAAGTCAGGACCTGGGATGTATTCCATCAAATCGGCGACCGTCATCTCCGGATTTTGGCTTAATGCCAACAAGGCGTCGATCACTTCGCCAAGCTGGTGCGGCGGAATGTTCGTCGCCATTCCGACAGCGATGCCGGATGAACCGTTGACAAGCAAATTGGGAAACCGGGACGGCAGCACGACCGGTTCTTTTTCCGAACCGTCATAGTTATCTTGATAGTCGATCGTGTCTTTGTTGATATCGCGCAAAAGCTCCATGGCGATTTTCGACATGCGCGCTTCTGTGTAGCGCATCGCTGCTGCCGCGTCGCCGTCGATCGATCCGAAGTTGCCATGTCCGTCGACAAGCATGTAGCGGTAGTTGAAATCTTGCGCCATGCGCACCATCGTGTCATACACGGCGGCATCCCCATGCGGATGATATTTCCCGATCACTTCGCCGACGATGCGAGCCGACTTTTTATACGGTTTATCGGCGGTCATGCCGAGGTCGTGCATGGCGTATAAAATGCGGCGATGCACCGGCTTCAGCCCGTCGCGCACGTCCGGCAGGGCGCGCGAAACGATGACGCTCATCGCATAGTCAAGAAACGAAGAACGCATTTCCTGGCTGATGTTCACTTCGCGGATGCGCGGTTGTTCGTGTTCTGCCATTCGTTCAAACCTCCCTTTCAAACCTCCTCCAGTCCGGCCCGCCCGGCCAGGCGGACGCGGACGGACGGCGGGCGCCGCTTTGCTCGCGCGCCGGGTTGTCCCCGTCGGCAAGGTGAAGCGAGGAGGGCGGCTGCTTTCCTCTTCTTTATTAGCTTAAATGTCCAAGTTTTTCACATAACGGGCATTTTCTTCGATGAATTGGCGGCGCGGCTCAACTTTATCACCCATTAAAATTTCAAACGTTTCATCTGCGTCAATGGCGTCTTGCAGGCTTACTTGCAGCAACGTTCTCGTTTCCGGATTCATCGTCGTTTCCCAAAGTTGCTCCGGATTCATTTCGCCCAACCCTTTATAGCGTTGAATCGTCGGTTTTGGCTGTTCCGGCAGCTCGGCAAGGATTTTCTCGAGCTGGCGGTCGTTGTAAGCGTAACGCACCTGTTTTCCTTGCTCGATTTTATACAGCGGCGGCTGAGCGATATAAATGTAACCGCGTTCGATCAATTCCCGCATATAACGGTAAAAAAACGTTAAAAGAAGCGTGCGAATGTGGGCCCCGTCAACATCGGCGTCGGTCATGATGATTACCTTATGGTAACGCGCCTTTGAGATGTCGAACTCTTCGCCAATGCCCGTGCCAAGAGCCGTGATAATCGCCCGCACCTCATTGTTCGACAAAATTTTGTCCAAGCGCGCTTTTTCCACGTTAAGGATTTTCCCGCGCAGCGGCAAAATCGCTTGGAAATGGCGGTCGCGTCCTTGTTTCGCCGAACCGCCGGCCGAATCGCCCTCAACGACGTACAGTTCGCTGATCGACGGGTCTCTTGACGAACAGTCGGCCAGTTTGCCCGGCAAATTGGAAATTTCAAGCGCACTTTTGCGCCGCGTCAGTTCGCGCGCTTTTTTTGCCGCCAGCCGCGCCCGCGCTGCCATCATGCCTTTTTCGACGATTTTCCGGGCAATCGTTGGATTTTCAAGCAAAAACGTCTCAAATTGTTCGGAAAAGACAGCGTCGGTCACCGTGCGCGCATCGCTGTTGCCGAGCTTCGTTTTCGTTTGCCCTTCAAACTGCGGCGATGGATGCTTGATCGACACGATGGCCGTCAGCCCTTCGCGCACATCTTCGCCAGTCAAATTCGCGTCGTTTTCTTTGAAAATTTGTTGCTTGCGGGCATAATCGTTGATGATGCGCGTCAGCGCCATTTTAAAGCCGGATTCATGCGTGCCGCCTTCATGCGTATGAATGTTGTTGACAAACGAATAAATGTTGCTTGTATAGCCGTCGTTATACTGCAAGGCGATTTCTACGGCAATGCCGTCGCGCTCGCCGGCGATATAAATCGGCTCCTCGTGCAGCACTTCTCGCGTTCGGTTCAAATGGCGGACGTATGAACGAATGCCGCCTTCGTAAACATATTCGTTTTTTCGGTTGTCGACCCGTTCGTCCGTCAGCGTGATTTTTAAGCCGCGATTTAAAAAGGCGAGCTCACGCAGCCGAGTGGCCAGCGTTTCATAGTCAAATTCAGTCGTCTCAGTGAAAATTTCCGGGTCCGGCTTAAAACGGGTCGTCGTTCCGGTCCGGTCTGTCTCGCCGATGACTTGCAAGTCGGTGCACGGCTCCCCGCGCTCGTACCGCTGGTAATGAATTTTTCCATCCCGATAGACATACACTTCGAGCCATTCCGATAAGGCGTTGACGACCGAAGCGCCAACGCCGTGCAAGCCGCCGGACACTTTGTAGCCTCCTCCGCCAAATTTCCCGCCGGCATGAAGGACGGTCATAATGACTTCGACGGCGGGCCGTCCGGTCGCCTCGTGAATGTCAACCGGAATGCCACGCCCGTTGTCGGCGACGGTGATGCTGTTGTCTTTGCCGATCGTCACATCGATGTTTGTGCAATAGCCCGCCAACGCCTCGTCGATGCTGTTGTCGACGATTTCCCAAACGAGATGATGAAGTCCTTTCGGCCCCGTCGAGCCGATGTACATCCCCGGGCGCTTGCGGACCGCTTCAAGACCTTCAAGCACTTGGATTTGGCTTGCATCGTACGTCTGCTCAACCCGTTGTTCCATTGTCATGCCTGATCACCTACGCTTTCTTTGCAAACGTTCAACGGTCTCGCGGTCAAGAAGGAGCGGTTACCGAACCAGAATGGACTCGATAAATGGCCGCTTCTTGAATGATGTCGTGCTTAATGCCGTCAATGCTTGTTGTTGTGACAAAAGTTTGCACTTTTTTCCGGATGGCATCAAGGAGGTGGGTTTGCCGAAAGTCATCGAGTTCTGACAACACATCATCAAGCAATA
Organism: Geobacillus sp. LEMMY01; assembly: GCF_002042905.1. Classification (NCBI taxonomy): domain Bacteria; kingdom Bacillati; phylum Bacillota; class Bacilli; order Caryophanales; family Anoxybacillaceae; genus Geobacillus; species Geobacillus sp. LEMMY01. The sequence continues at coordinate 84,805 of NZ_MVKA01000006.1, read as the reverse complement.
AAATGGGGTAATCGCCTAACTCGGAAAAGATGAGCTCAAGTTCTGCCAGCTTGACCGCTAGCGCCGTTGTGCGTTGTTGCCCTTGAGAACCGAAAGTTTGCACGTTTTTTCCATTCACGAAAAACGCGATATCATCGCGATGCGGGCCGATCAGCGTCGTTCCCCGCTGAACTTCCCGTTCCCTCATGGCAGCGAACGTTTCACTGTATGCTTCTACTATTCTCGACAATTCCGTCTTTTCTGATACGTCGACCGACGGTTCGTATCGGATGCAAAGCTGTTCAGCGCCGCGGCTGATTTCATAATGGATCGGCATCGCCCATTGCTCAAGCAGCGACAAAAACTGGCGGCGCCGCAGCGTAATTTTGGCCGCCAGCAATACAAGCTGCTCAGTTAACACATCAAGCACCGCCTCATCGCTCTGCTCGCGCGCTTGCATCATTTTTAAGTAATGATTGCGTTGCTGCAGCAGCTTTTGGTATTGGCTCAAATCATGTATATACACAGGCGACATTTGCCCGATTTCCATATCAACAAATCGGCGCCGCACTTGCGGACTTCCCTTGACTAAATTCAAGTCTTCGGGAGCGAACATGACGACGTTCAAATGGCCGACATATTGGCTGAGCCGCTGCTGTTCAATATGGTTGCACCTTGCTTTTTTTCCTTTTTTTGAAATCAACAGCTCAAGCGCTAACGATCCGCTTCGTTTTTCCGCTCTTCCTTCTATTTTAGCATACTCTTCATTCCAACGGATAAGGTCTTTATCGTTGGACGTGCGGTGCGACTTCGCCATAGCCAAAACATAAATGGCCTCCATCATGTTCGTCTTTCCTTGGGCGTTTTCTCCTAAGATGACGTTTACGCCCTCGCCGAAATTCAGCGTTTCATACTCATAATTGCGGTAATTCGTCAACGTTAAGTTGGTCAAAAACACCGAACCTTCACCTACTCCGCTTTTACGACGACGAACGTGCCAAACGGTTCAATGTCGACCCGGTCGCCGTCTCTCAGCTTTCGCCCGCGCCGGTTTTCCCGTTCTCCATTGACAAGCACGTGATGTTCCTGCAAAAACCATTTGGCCGCACCGCCAGTATCGATCAATCGCACGAGTTTCAAAAGCTGCCCCAGCGTAATCGTTTCCGTTGTGATCGTCACCCGTTGTTCCATCCGTTCATCGCTCGCTTTCTTTCAAACTGCCTATTTTTTTATTTTACCGGAAAATCCGCCCACTCGCAAAGAAAGCCGATGGGAAGGACGGGCGTATGTGTTGCCCGCCTTCTCATCGGACTTGAGAAAAAGCGGCGTTGCCGGGCGGCTTTTGCTCTTGAGGCTGAATGTTTTTCGCCAATAGGAGGGCGATGGGTCAATATGTTCTCACCGGCAAAATGAGCTGAAGCATCGAGTCGGTGTGAAGCGGGCGCAGCAGGAACGGCCGCATGGCTCCAGTGAAGCTGATTTGAATGTCTGTTCCATCAAGCGCCCGCAACGCGTCCATCATATATTTCGCGCTGAACGAAATGTTCAACTCTTCCCCTTCAAGAGACTCCGTTTGCAGCTGCTCCGTCACTTTCCCGATCTCCGGAGAAATCGAAGAAATTTCGAGCATTCCTCCAGGAAGCGTCGTCAGTTTCACAACGTTGTTCCTTCCTTCTCGAGCAAGCAAGGACGCTCGGTCGATTGCCTGCAAAAACTCTTTTGCATTGACGATCATGGTCGTTTTGCTTTCTGTTGGAATCAAGCGGGCCGTCTCTGGATAGTTGCCGTCAAGCAGCCGGGAGAAGAAGAGAAGGTGCTCCGCCTTAAACAGTACTTGATTGGCTGTCATGACGATGTCCACCGGGTGGTTGCCGTCATCCAAAATTTTGCTGAGCTCATTAAGACTTTTTCCAGGGATGACAACGTTGTATGACACTTCATTTTCCGACTCAATTTTCACTTTGCGCATGGCTAAGCGATGACTGTCGGTCGCTGTGCAGACAAGCTCGCCATGTTCAACTTTCCAGTTGACACCTGTCAAGATTGGGCGCGTTTCCGATGTAGAAACAGCGAACACTGTTTGCCGAATCACGGTTTTCAATAAATCAGCCGGGATTTGAAACACGTTTTCTTCTTCAATTTGCGGCAGGCGCGGATATTCGTCGGCGTTTAGCCCATTGAGGCGGAATTCTGAGTGCCCCGAGCGGATGATCGTCAAAAAGTTGTCTTCCGTTTCGATTTCCACCGTTTGTTGCGGCAGTTTTTTCACGATTTCAGAGAAAAAGCGCGCCTGCAGTACGATGCTCCCCGGTCTTTTCACATCAACGAGCAACTTTCCTTCTTTTTCAAGCGGAATAAACGATTCAATTGAAATGTCGGAATCGCTTCCGGTCAGCGTTACTCCCGAGGCGGTTGCTGTTAGTTTGATTCCGTTCAAAATCGGAATCGTCGTTCTTGTCGATACGGCTTTCATCACGTCTTGGACGCTCTTGGCCAACGCTTCGCGGTCAATGGAAATGTTCACGTTGCTGTTCCTCCCCGTTTCTTTAGATCGTCGGAAATAAATTATGAAAATATAAAAACAAAAACCGTAGTACTAGTCGTATGGCTTGTTAGTATGTGGATAAACAAAAAAAGCGAAGCAAGCACAGCCTGTCCACATGTGGATAAGCTGTGCATAAAACCGAGACAGTTGTTCACAGTTGCTTCAGCTTTTCTTGAATCTCTTGTATATGCCTTTGCAGCTGCGTATCGGTTTGCAAAAGCTTTGATATTTTTTCATGGGCGTGGATGACGGTTGTATGATCGCGTCCCCCAAATTCATCGCCGATTTTCGGCAACGAACAGTCGGTCAGTTCGCGGGAGAGATACATGGCAATTTGCCGAGGGAACGCGACCGATTTTGTTCGCTTTTTCGCTTTAAAATCTTCCATCTTGATGTTGAAATGCTGTCCAACAACGCGTTGAATGTCTTGAATCGTGATTACCTTCGGCTTTGCGCTCGGGATGATATCTTTCAATGCCTCTGCTGCCAAGTCAGCGGTGATCTCTTTGTTGATGAGCGACGAATAGGCGACGACGCGAATGAGGGCGCCCTCAAGCTCACGGATGTTTGAGTCAATTTGATTGGCGATATAAAGCATCACCTCGTTTGGAATGTCAAACCCCTCTGCCTTCGCCTTTTTGCGGAGGATAGCGATCCGCGTCTCCAAATCAGGCGGCGTAATGTCGGTGATGAGCCCCCACTCAAAGCGCGAGCGCAAGCGGTCTTCAAGCGTTGGGATTTCTTTCGGCGGTCGGTCGCTTGAGATGACGATTTGCTTGCTTTCCTCGTGCAGCGTATTGAACGTATGGAAAAATTCCTCTTGCGTTTGTTCTTTTCCAGCCAAAAACTGAATATCATCGATCAGTAGAACGTCAACGTTCCGGTACTTGTTGCGAAAGTCGTCAGGGCGGTTGTCTCGGATGGCGTTAATAAACTCATTCGTAAATTTTTCCGAAGATAAATAGACCACTTTCGCTGATGGGTTATGTTCAATCACGTAATGGCCGATCGCGTGCATTAAGTGCGTTTTTCCTAATCCGACGCCGCCATAGATAAACAAGGGGTTGTACGCTTTGGCCGGGGCCTCAGCGACCGCCAATGAAGCGGCATGGGCGAACCGGTTGCCGGAGCCGATGACAAACGTATCGAACGTGTATTTCGGATTTAACATGCTTTGTGGGAAATCGTTTGCCTCTTCATACGGTTTCCGTTGCTTTTTCTTGGATGACTGGAACTCCAGTTCTTCATCATCCTGATTTGGCGGAATGATAAACTTGACGGCCAATTCTTCGCCCGTGATGGTGTAGATCGTTTCCGCAATCAAATGGGAGTAGCGAGAATCAAGCCAATCTCTAGCAAACTCGTTCGGGGCTACGATGACGAGCGTGTCACCTCGTAAAGAGTGGGCTTTCGTTGACTTGAGCCAAGTTTCAAAGCTCGGCTTGCTGATTTTTCGTTCGATCTCCGCGAGCACGCGATCCCATAAGTCATGGATATTTTCCACCCGTTGCCCCTCCCTTAAGTCAGAGGATGATCGTTTGTTTGAAAAAATAAGTTTGTGGAAAAAGTATATTAAGGAAAAAAGCAGCTTTTCGACAAAATCCACCATCTGTGGATAACGTTATTAACACGCTGTGAAAAAAAATATCCACAAACTATCCACAAAATGTGGATAGATTTATCTTATTCACATGATTATCCATAGTGAAAACACAATAATAATAGCAAATAAAACGGCCTGTTGCAACGGGATTTTTTTGATTATCCACAAAATTGACAAGCTGTGCAAAAATCGTTATCCACACCATTGAACATGTGAAAAAAATGTCGATAAATGTTGTGGATTGTTGACAGGAGAGAGAAAATTTATCCACAACGATGATCAAAGTTGGAAAAACGAAGAGGCGGTTGACATTTGCTAAGATTGTTCAATATAATGAGAAAGACTGCCCGTAACTGTTATTCCCTAGGGAGGTGTCATAGATGAAACGGACGTATCAACCGAATAGACGGAAACGCAGCAAAGTGCACGGATTCCGCGCGCGCATGAGCACGAGAAACGGCAGAAAAGTGTTGGCGCGCCGCCGCCGCAAAGGAAGAAAAGTTTTGTCTGCATAATAGGCCACTGAAGTTTCAGTGGTCTTTTTTCTCAATGTTTTGCCGCCGGGAAATTAGGCAAATGGAGTGTTTTGGGAGAATGAAAAAAAAGTATCGGATCAAGAAAAACGAAGAGTTCCAGGAAGTGTTTCAGAGGGGCGCTTCAACGGCCAACCGCCAGTTTGTCATCTACACGCTTGACCGCCCGGAGCAACCTTATTTTCGCATCGGGCTGTCTGTCAGCAAAAAACTCGGAAAGGCTGTCGTCCGAAATCGAATCAAGCGATACATCCGCCAATGCTTCCTCGAATTGAAAGAGGACATCACCCCTGGCAAAGACTATGTCGTTATCGCTAGGCAGCCGGCGGCGGAGATGAATTATGCGGAAGTGAAAAGAAGTTTAATCCATGTGCTCCGGAAATCCGGAGGGCTGAAAAATGGAGGCCGGCCGCCGCATTCGGCTTGAAAAAATGCTCCACGCGGCAAAAAAAGATGGTAAAATACATACGTGAACTTGTATATGTGGGAGGAAAAAGAAGGTGAAAAGGCGAATCGGATTGATCGTTTTGTTCGGTGCGTTAGCGTCTGTGCTGGCCGGATGCACGGAAATTCACAAACCGATCACCCCGGAAAGCAAGGGGTTTTGGAACGAGTATATCGTTTATCCGCTTTCTTGGCTGATCAAATATGTCGCCGGGCTGCTCGGCGGAAGCTTTGGTCTGTCGATCATTGTCGTCACCATTTTGATCCGCTTGTTGATTTTGCCGCTGATGATCCAACAGACGCGCAACGCGAAGGCGATGCAAGCGCTTCAGCCGGAAATCGAAGCGCTCCGCAAAAAATACAGCTCAAAAGACGCGCAAACTCAACAAAAGCTCCAACAAGAGATGATGCTCTTGTTCCAAAAGCACGGCGTCAACCCAATGGCCGGCTGCTTCCCAATTTTGATCCAGATGCCGATTTTAATTGGGTTTTACCATGCCATCATGCGGACGAGGGAAATTGCTCAACATAATTTTTTATGGTTTGACCTTGGCGAAAAAGACCCGTACTACATTTTGCCGGTCATTGCCGGCGTGACGACGTTCATCCAGCAGAAAATCATGATGGCCGGCTCCGCTCAGCAAAATCCACAAATGGCGATGATGCTTTGGATGATGCCGATTATGATCGTCATTTTCGCGATCAACTTCCCGGCTGCTTTGTCGCTTTACTGGGTCGTCGGAAATATTTTCTCCATTGTGCAAACGTATTTCATTAAAGGGCCGGAGATTGCCGCCCATTCAGGAGGAGCGAAAAAGTGAAAGAAGTAACCGCGACCGCCCGAACAGTCGAAGAGGCGGTGCAGTTGGCGCTCGCGCAGCTTGGCGCGCCCCGAGAGCGTGCGGATATTGTTGTGCTCGATGAAGGGAAAAGAGGTTGGTTTGGCTTGTTTGGCGGCCGGCCGGCGGTTGTGAAAGCCGTGCTGAAAATCGACCCGGTTGAGGAGACGGTTCGCTTTTTGCAGCAAGTCATCGCGCAAATGGGGGCGGAAGGGGCAAGCATCGAAGCTGCCCGCCGCGGCAAGCAGGTGACGCTTCATGTGCACGGGGGGCCGGTCGGTCTATTAATCGGCAAGCACGGGCAAACGTTAAACGCTCTTCAGTTTTTGGCGCAGCTCGTCGCCAACCGCCATGCTGACGAATACGTGTCGATTGCCGTCGATGTCGAAAATTACCGCGAACGAAGGGAAAAGGCGCTGATCGAGCTGGCGCACAAGCTGGCCGCCCGGGCGGTGAAGACGGGAAAAGAAGTAAGGTTGGAGCCGTTGCCGGCGCATGAACGGAAGATCATCCACGCAGCGCTGGCTGGCAACAAGCACGTCTTGACCTATTCCGTTGGCGTTGATCCGCACCGTTCGATCGTCGTCGCTCCGAAAACAGGCAAAATGTCGCCGAAAAAAGAGGCGCCTCGCTAAACTGTAGAGAGGCGCCTCTTTTTTTACGGTGTTGGCGCCGCATGGAAGATTGGCGATGGAAATGGGGGGCGTTTCAGCAAGAGCTTTTTCAAATTGGGAAACAGCGCAGCAACAGTCTTTTTTGCCTATCCGTCCAGATGATTGTGAAGAAATCACTAGTTTCCATCAACTTTTTTGACGGCCGCCGCTTATATTTTTCAACAACCGCGTTGAGCGCGCCGTATTGTTATTCACATGTGGATAAGTTAAAATTGAACTAAGTGAATATGCACAAGGAAAACAAGCGGCCAAAACGGGCTGTGGATATAGAGAAAGCGGAGCAAAGAGAGGTGAACAGCTTTGACGGAATTTGATACGATCGCCGCCATTTCGACGCCGATGGGCGAAGGGGCGATTGCCATCGTTCGGTTGAGCGGAGATCAAGCGGTTGAGATCGCTGACCGGCTTTTCCGCAGCCCGAGCGGAAAGCGGCTCAAAGACGTTCCATCGCACACGATCCACTACGGGCATATCATCGATACGAAAAGCGGACGGGTCGTTGAAGAAGTAATGGTGTCGGTTATGCGCGCACCGAAGACGTTTACGCGCGAGGACGTGGTCGAGATCAACTGCCATGGCGGGTTTGTTTCCGTCAATCGGGTGTTGCAGCTCGTGCTGGCAAACGGGGCGCGGCTCGCCGAACCGGGGGAGTTTACGAAGCGGGCGTTTTTAAATGGGCGCATCGATTTATCTCAAGCTGAGGCGGTCATCGACCTAATCCGCGCCAAAACCGACCGAGCGATGAACGTCGCCCTACAGCAAATGGAAGGGCGCCTTTCAAAATTGATTCGCGAATTGCGGCAGACGATTTTGGAGACGCTGGCACATGTTGAAGTCAATATTGATTATCCGGAATACGATGATGTCGAAGAGATGACGCCGCTCCTTTTGCGGGAAAAGGCGGAATATGTGCGCGGGCAAATTGAAAAGCTTCTGTCGACCGCCGCGCAAGGAAAAATATTGCGGGAAGGGCTGGCAACGGTCATCATCGGGCGGCCGAACGTCGGCAAATCGTCGCTTTTGAATGCGCTCGTCCATGAAAATCGGGCGATCGTCACCGATATTCCGGGAACGACGCGCGACGTCATCGAGGAATATGTCAACGTCCGCGGCGTACCGCTTCGCTTGATCGATACGGCTGGCATCCGCGAAACGGAAGACGTCGTCGAACGGATCGGCGTCGAGCGCTCGCAGCAAATGTTGAAGCGGGCCGACTTAATTTTGCTCGTTTTGAATTATCATGAACCGCTGACGGAAGAGGACGAGCGGCTGTTTGCCATGATCGAGGGAATGGACGCCATCGTCATTGTGAATAAAACCGATTTGCCTCGGCGGATCGATATGGAGCGAGTCAAGGAACTGGCGGCCGGCCGGCCGGTCGTGGCGACATCGCTGTTGCATGAACAAGGAATTGATGAACTGGAAAAAGCGATTGCTGACCTGTTTTTTGGGGGTGAGCTGGAGGCCGGCGATTTGACGTACGTTTCTAACTCCCGCCATATCGCCTTGCTCGAGCAGGCGAAAACAGCGATTGAAGACGCGTTGGCCGGCATTGACGCCGGCATGCCGGTCGATCTCGTCCAAATCGATTTGCGCCGGGCATGGGAGCTGCTTGGTGAAATCATCGGTGATACGATCCATGAAAGCTTGATTGACCAGTTGTTTTCTCAATTTTGTTTAGGAAAATAATCAAGGAGGATATCGAAAAATGGATTACCATGGAGGAACGTATGACGTCATCGTCGTCGGCGCCGGCCATGCCGGCTGCGAAGCGGCATTAGCTTCGGCGCGCATCGGGGCGAAAACGCTTGTCATTACGCTCAACCTCGATATGATCGCGTTCATGCCGTGCAACCCGTCGATCGGCGGCCCGGCGAAAGGAATCGTCGTGCGCGAAATCGACGCTCTCGGCGGGGAAATGGCGAAAAACATTGACAAAACATACATTCAAATGCGGATGCTAAACACCGGCAAAGGGCCAGCCGTCCGCGCGCTTCGGGCGCAAGCCGATAAAGTGCTGTACCAGCGGGAAATGAAAAAAACACTCGAAAATCAAGAAAATTTGACGCTTCTGCAAGGAAAAGTCGAGCGGCTGATCGTCGAAGACGGCGTTTGCAAAGGTGTCATCACTCACACGGGGGCGCATTATTACGCTAAAGCGGTCGTCATTACGACCGGGACGTTTTTGCGCGGGGAAATCATCATCGGAGACATTAAATATTCGAGCGGCCCGAACAACCAGCAGCCGTCGATTAAGCTGTCCGAGCATTTAGAAGAGCTCGGGTTTGAACTTGTTCGCTTCAAAACGGGCACGCCGCCGCGCGTCAACAGCCGGACGATCGACTACAGCAAAACCGAGATCCAGCCGGGAGACAAGGAGCCGCGGGCGTTTTCGTACGAAACGACGACGTACATCACCGATCAGCTGCCGTGCTGGCTGACGTATACGACGGAGGAAACGCATCGCATCATCGATGAAAACTTGCACTTGTCGCCGATGTACTCCGGTATGATCAAAGGAACCGGCCCGCGCTATTGCCCATCGATCGAAGATAAAGTCGTCCGGTTCCATGATAAGCCGCGCCATCAAATTTTCCTTGAGCCAGAAGGGCGGGAAACGGAAGAAGTGTACGTGCAAGGGTTGTCGACAAGCTTGCCGGAACATATCCAGCGCAAGCTGCTCGAGACGATCCCGGGGCTTGAGAAGGCGCAGCTCATGCGGGCCGGCTACGCGATCGAGTACGATGCCATCGTGCCGACGCAACTATGGCCGACGTTGGAAACGAAGCTCGTGAAAAACTTGTATACGGCGGGGCAAATCAACGGCACGTCCGGCTATGAAGAAGCGGCGGGCCAAGGCATTATGGCCGGCATTAATGCCGCCCACCGCGCGCTCGGCCGCGAAGAAATCATTTTAAGCCGTTCGGATGCCTATATCGGCGTTTTGATCGACGACTTGGTGACGAAAGGGACGAATGAGCCATACCGCCTGCTGACGTCGCGTGCCGAGTACCGGCTTTTGCTTCGCCATGACAACGCCGATTTGCGCCTGACCGAGCTCGGCTATCGGATCGGTCTCATTTCCGAAGAGCGGTATCAAAAATTTTTAGCGAAAAAAGAGGCGATCGAACGAGAGAAAAAGCGGCTGCAAACGGTGATCATCAAACCGACGCCGGAAGTGCAGGAAGTCATCCGTGAAGCGGGGGGAAGCGAGCTGAAAGACGGCATTCGCGCCGCCGATTTGCTCCGACGCCCGGAGATGACGTACGAGCACATCCGAAAACTGGCGCCGGCTGACGAGGAGATCGCTCCGGAAGTGGCTGAGCAAGTCGAAATTCAAATCAAGTACGAGGGCTACATCCAAAAATCGTTGCAAGAAGTCGAACGGCTCAAAAAAATGGAAAACAAAAAAATCCCGGAAGATATCGATTACGACGCCATCCAAGGGCTTGCAACCGAGGCGCGGCAGAAGCTCAAACAAGTGCGCCCGCTCTCAATCGCCCAAGCGTCGCGCATTTCCGGCGTCAATCCGGCCGATATTTCGATATTATTAGTGTATTTGGAACAAGGAAGAATCGCGCGCGTGTCGAATGAATAAACAATGAGGGAAAGGATTGGCTTATGGAGGCGACACAATTTCAAACCATGCTCGAAGAGAGGGGAATCCCCCTCTCTTCCCGGGCGCTTGCGCAGTTTGAGCGCTATTACGAACTGCTCGTTGAGTGGAACGAGAAAATGAATTTGACCGCTATTACGGACAAGCCCGGCGTCTATGTGAAGCACTTTTTCGACTCGGTGTCCCCGGCTTTTTACTACGACTTTTCAGCGCCGCTTGCGCTTTGCGACGTCGGCTCCGGGGCGGGATTTCCGAGCCTTCCGCTCAAAATTTGTTTTCCGCATTTGCGCGTTTCCATCGTTGATTCGCTGCAAAAACGCATCCGTTTTTTAGAGCATCTTACCGCCGAGCTCGGGCTTGCGGACGTGGCGCTTTACCACGAACGCGCTGAGACGTTCGCCCGTCAAAAGGGGATGCGCGAATCATTTGACATCGTCACGGCCAGAGCGGTGGCGCGCATGCCGGTGCTTGCCGAACTTTGCCTTCCGCTCGTGAAAATGGGCGGGACATTCATTGCGATGAAAGCTGCTTCGGCGCCCGAGGAGCTGAAAGAGGGAAACAAGGCGATTTCTGTGCTTGGCGGAGAAGTGACGGCGACGGAAACGTTCACGTTGCCGTTTGACGAAGGCGAACGAACGATCATTTTCATCCAAAAAATGAGAAAAACGCCGAACCAATACCCGCGCAAACCGGGAACGCCGAACAAACAACCGATTCAGTAGCGTTTTTGCGGGCGGCGGGAGGGCTTTGCCGGCTGAAAGAGAGAAACAAGCTGTTTCGCTCCCCGCCTTTGTCCCGCGCCAAAAAACCGACCGTAAGGCGGCGTATGCCGGGCGAGACAGAGACATTTTGGCCAAGTATGTCCAAAGGTGGTGTAGGGGGATGAAGCATCCATTTTCGCGCTTGTTCAGCTTTGGAGAAAAAGAACAGGAAGAAATGGAGGAAAAGCAAGAGCGGGAGGAAGTTCGCCACATTCCGGTCAAAAGCATTATTCCGAACCGCTTTCAGCCGCGCACGATGTTTGATGAAGAGAAGATCGACGAGTTGGCGCTGACGATCCGCACGCACGGCATCATCCAGCCGATCGTCGTCCGCGAATGCGGGAACGGACGGTTTGAAATCATCGCCGGCGAGCGGAGATGGAGAGCGGTGCAAAAGCTTGGCTGGACGGAAATCCCCGCGATCATCAAAAACTTAAATGACAAAGAAACCGCCTCCGTCGCCCTCATTGAAAACTTACAGCGCGAAGAGTTGACGCCGATTGAAGAGGCGATGGCGTACGCCAAATTGATCGAGCTCCATGATTTGACGCAAGAAGCGCTCGCTCAGCGGCTCGGCAAAGGACAGTCGACGATCGCCAATAAGCTGCGTCTGCTGAAACTCCCGCAAGAGGTGCAAGAGGCGCTCTTGCAACGGGCGATTACGGAACGTCATGCGCGCGCGTTGATTGCCTTGAAAGATAAAGAAAAACAGCTGAAACTGCTGCAAGAAATCATCGACAAACAGTTGAATGTCAAGCAGACGGAAGATCGGGTGTTAAAGCTGCTCGAGGCGGGGGAACGGAAGCCAAAACCGAAGCGAAAGGCGTTCAGCCGCGATATGCGCATCGCCGTCAACACGATCCGCCAGTCGCTTTCCATGGTCGAAAGCAGCGGGGTGTCCGTCCAATCTGAAGAAGAAGAATTCGATGACTACTATCAAATTACGATTCGAATCGCGAAAAAATAACGAAAGTCACCTTTTGCCTCATCAAGCACAGCTGATGGGGTTTTTTCTTTCAGAAAACAAAGTCATTTTCCTGTTTTCGTGCTAAAATAAAATGGATTGAGGAAGAGATAGAGGTAGGTGGCATCGTGGGAAAAGTCATTGCTATTGCAAACCAAAAAGGCGGAGTTGGAAAAACGACGACGGCGGTCAATTTATCGGCCTGTTTGGCGCATCTTGGAAAAAAAGTGCTGCTTGTTGACGCCGATCCGCAAGGAAATGCGACGAGCGGCATCGGCATTGAGCGAGGCGATGTCGACGAATGCATTTACAATGTCATCATTGGCGACATGAAAGCAAAAGATGTCATTCGACCGACGGACATTGAAAATTTATACGTCATTCCAGCGACGATCCAGCTCGCCGGCGCAGAAATTGAGCTCGTCTCGGTCATTTCCCGCGAAATCCGGCTGAGAAACGCGATCGAGCCGCTGAAAGACAAATACGACTTCATTATTATCGACTGTCCTCCTTCGCTCGGCTTGCTGACGCTCAACGCGTTGACAGCGGCCAATTCCGTGCTCATCCCTGTCCAATGCGAATATTATGCGTTAGAAGGGCTCAGCCAGCTGCTTAACACGATCCGGCTTGTGCAGCGGCACTTAAACTATGATTTGCGCCTCGAAGGCGTTCTGTTGACGATGCTTGATGCAAGGACGAATCTAGGCTTGCAGGTCATTCAAGAAGTCAAAAAGTATTTCCGCGAAAAGGTGTACCAGACGATCATCCCGCGAAACGTGCGGCTGAGTGAGGCGCCAAGCCATGGCAAGCCGATCATTTTGTACGATGTGAAATCGCGGGGGGCGGAAGTGTATTTGGAACTGGCGAAGGAGGTGCTTGAACGTGGCTAAAGGTCTCGGCAAAGGCATCAGTGCGCTGTTTGACAACCTCTCTCTCAATGAACTTAATGGGAAAGAGGAAACGGTGCGGGAAGTAAGCATTCACGACCTTCATCCAAACCCGTACCAGCCGCGGAAAACGTTTCAGCCTGAGGCGATTGAGGAGTTGAAGCAATCGATTTTGCAGCACGGCATTTTGCAGCCGCTCATCGTCCGCCGTGTACCGAACGGATTTGAAATCGTCGTTGGCGAACGGCGCTACCGGGCGGCGAAAGAGGCGAATTTGCCGTCAGTGCCGGTCGTGGTGCGCGAGTTGACTGATGAGCAAATGATGGAGTTCGCCCTTCTTGAAAACTTGCAGCGCGAGGATTTGAACCCGATCGAGGAAGCGATGGCGTACAAAATGTTGATGGACAAGCTGCACTTAACCCAGGAGGAAGTCGCGAGCCGCGTTGGGAAGAGCCGTCCGCACATCGCCAATCATTTGCGTTTGTTGTCCCTCCCTTCAGATGTGCAAAAGCTGCTTATTGACGGCACACTTTCGATGGGACATGGCCGCGCGCTTTTAGGGCTGAAACAAAAAAGCAAAATGAAACCGATCGTGGAACGGACGATTCGCGAAGGGTTGAACGTCCGCCAGCTTGAAAAGCTGATCCAACAAGCGAACGAAAATGTTTCACGTGAAACATCGAAGCGGAAACCGCCGGAAAAAAGCGTGTTTATTCGGGAAAGCGAATCGTTGCTGCGCGAAAAATTCGGGACGAACGTCACGATTAAACAAACGAGGAAAAGAGGAAAAATTGAAATTGAGTTTTTTTCTCCGGAAGATTTAGAGAGAATATTAGAACTGCTCGATGTGCGGTTCGACGAGTAAGTCGGCCCTTTGATCAAGGCCGGTTTATTTTTTTGCAAGAGAGGGTTGGACATCATGGTGTTGTTAGGAACGATTGTCAACGGAGTGAGCATTATCGCCGGGGCGTTGATTGGAAAATGGCTTCATCGCATCCCCGAGCGAGTAAAGGAAACGGTGATGGGGGGGATTGGGCTTGCGGTGGCGTTGCTTGGCATACAAATGGGAATGAAAAGCGAACAGTTTCTCGTTGTTATTTTCAGCCTTGTTTTCGGCGGCATTCTCGGGGAGTGGTGGAACTGGGAGGAAAAGCTGAACCGGCTCGGTCAATGGCTCGAGGCGAAAGTGGGCGGAAACGGGCAAGGAAGCATCGCTAAAGGGTTTGTCAGCGCGACGTTGTTGTTTGTCATCGGGGCGATGGCCATCGTCGGAGCGCTTGACAGCGGGCTGCGCGGCGACCATAGCGTCTTGTATACGAAATCGATTTTAGACGGCTTTGCCAGTGTCATTTTGACGACGACGCTCGGCATCGGCGTCATCTTCTCCGCCTTGCCGGTCGTTGTTTATGAGGGGAGCATCGCGCTGTTGGCGACGCAAATCGAACGGTTTGTGCCGAAGGAAGTGCTCGATTCGTTCATCGCCGAATCAACGGCGACCGGAGGCATTTTAATTATGGCCATTGGACTCAATATGCTCGGTTTGACGAACATTCGCGTGGCCAATTTGCTGCCGAGCATTCTCATTACGGCAGCCGCCGTTTTCATTCTTTCACTCGTTTAACGACCGGTTGTTTTGGCCGGACAGAAAAGAAATCCCCTCCTTGAACAGCTGACCAAGAGGGGGATTTGCTGCCTACCATAATGAATGCCGGTCTGTTGAGAGCGGAGGGGCAGCGAGCCGCTCTTTTCGGAGGATGAACCGCTCTGCTTCGTAAATGCCATTGGCGATCGTTTTCGCCATATTCATGACAAGATGGAGGCGCGTATTTTGCAGGACGAAAAACTCCATAAACCCGCTGACATTGACAACCCCAGTAATATGGGCGTCGCCGACGGGAAGGAGCTGTTTGTTGACCCCAGCCCCAGGGCGGACCGGTCCTTTGGCGATCGTGATGGCGCCGACGCTTTTCAGCCGCCCGAGGCAGGCATCGACCGCGATCATGAACGGATCGTTATGAATTAGTCGAATGGCTTCTACCTTTTCTTCCAAATTAACGGCATGGATCGGTTCTTCGAGTGTTCCGTACACGTGAAAGCGGGTCAGTCGTTTTTCTTTCAACATCGTGCCGACAAGCGGTCCAAGCGAATCGCCGGTCGAGCGGTCCGTGCCGATGCAAACGATAGCGACCGGCTGAACGAGCGGGTCGGGAAGCAGTGAGGCGACCCGCCAGCCGATCGACGACACCGCCCCTTGCTCATCGTAAAACACGCGGTTCCTTTCCTCCTTGGACGAGAAAAATATCGATGGTATGCTCATTCGCTTCACTCCTACTTTCGTTTCAAAAGTATTAACAGTATACGGAAAATAAAAGAATGATATACATTTCATTGTTCGTTTTCTTGCCTTTTCTTCGCGATAACGGGATATCGGGCTACAAATCAGCGGCCGGTCTTGTTAAAATAAAAGCGCAGAACAAGAAAAAAGATTGAGGTGTCGCCAACGTTGAACACGATGGAAAAAACGATG
Organism: Geobacillus sp. LEMMY01; assembly: GCF_002042905.1. NCBI lineage: Bacteria > Bacillati > Bacillota > Bacilli > Caryophanales > Anoxybacillaceae > Geobacillus > Geobacillus sp. LEMMY01. Next base: position 69,433 of record NZ_MVKA01000006.1, on the reverse strand, counting down.
AGCCGATTGTTCGCATTTTTGATAGATGAGAAATTGTGGCTCCAGATCGGAAAAGGGACGCTGAAGATTGTTCTTATCCTACTCATCTGCGCCATCGCGGTGAAAGTGTTGAAAATCGCCGTTCATAACATGTTCAAAGTGCGACAGAAGGCGCCGATCCGCATTTCCGAACGGCGGGAGGCGACGCTCGTTCGGCTGCTCGACAACGTCATTACGTACGTACTATATTTTATTGCGCTCTTGATGATTTTAGATACGTTTGGCGTTCCAGTCAAAGCGTTGCTCGCCGGGGCTGGGGTTGTCGGGCTGGCCGTGGGTTTTGGCGCACAAAGCTTAGTGAAAGACATCATCACTGGATTTTTCATCATTTTTGAAGACCAGTTTGCGGTCGGCGATTATGTGCGCATCGGCAATTTTGAAGGGTATGTTGAAACGATTGGGCTTCGGGTGACGAAAATTAAAAGCTGGACCGGGGAAGTGCACATTTTGCCAAACGGCAGCATCACTCAAGTGACGAACTATTCACTGCACAACAGCCTCGCTGTCGTCGACGTCAGCATCGCCTATGAAGAAGACATTGAAGAGGCGGAGGAAGCCATCCGCGAGCTTCTTCCGCAGCTGCCGGCGAAGTATGAAGACATGGTCGCCCCGCCGGAATTGCTTGGCGTGCAAAATTTAGCCAGCTCGGAAGTCATATTGCGCATCACGTGCGAAACGAAGCCGATGCGCCATCTGGCGGTCGCTCGGGCGATCCGCAAGGAAGTGAAGCTGCTGTTGGACGAACGGGGAATCGAAATCCCATACCCGCGGCTTGTGCTGCATCGCCGCGACGGACAAGAGCAGCCGGAGGCAAAGCCGCAACGGGAGCAATCGTTGTCATAGGGAGGTGGACCGATGGAAGAGAAAGAGTTCGGCCTATACGATATCGTCGAAATGAAAAAGCCGCACCCGTGTGGAACGAACCGTTGGAAAGTGATCCGCTTGGGCGCTGACATCCGCATTAAATGCGAAGGGTGCGCCCATAGCGTTTTGTTGCCGCGCAAAGAGTTTATCCGCAAAATGAAAAAAGTGCTCGTCAAGCATGAAGAATAAGCAAATGAAGCATGGCGGCGGGGCCATGCTCTTTTGTTGCGAAAGGGAGGGAGAAAATGACGGAAACGACGCATGTGACATCATGTCCGCTCAACTGCTGGGACGTATGCGGGCTGAAGGTGACGGTGAACGAGGGGAAAGTCGTACGTGTTGATGGCGACGAACACCATCCCATCACGAAAGGGAACATTTGCGGGCGCGGGCGAATGTTGAAAGAGCGGGTAAACGCCAAAGAACGCCTTCTCTATCCGTTGAAAAAAGTAAACGGGCAGTTCGTTCGCATTTCTTGGGAAGAGGCGCTTGATGACATCGCCGGGAAAATGCGGAAGTTGAAAGAACAATTTGGGCCGACAGCCGTGCTTCACAGCCATGATTACGCCAACAACGGGCTGCTGAAAAATTTGGACAAGCGTTTTTTCAATTGCTATGGCGGTGCGACGGAGCTTGTCGGCAGTCTCTGCTGGGGGTCGGGCATCGAGGCGCAAATGTGGGATTTCGGCAATGCTTACAGCCACGCACCCGAAGATATTGAAAATAGCCGGCACATCGTGATTTGGGGGCGAAACGTCGCCCGGACGAACATGCATTTATTTGAGCGGCTCTTGGCAGCGAAAAGACGAGGCGCAACGATCGTTGTCATCGATCCGCTGTTTGGCTCGACGGCGCGCATCGCCGACCGGTACGTATGCGTGAAACCGGGAATGGACGCATTTTTGGCGATGGGCGTCATGAAAGAATTGCTTCGCCTTGGACTTGAGGATCGCACCTTTATTGAGCAGCATACGCTCGGGTTTGAGGACGTGAAACAAGTATTGGATACGATTTCTCTCTCTGAGATCGAGCGGTGTACGGGCGTCAGCCGGGATCAAATGACGGAGCTGGCTCGTCTTTATGGGGATCGACCGACCGCAACGTATCTCGGCCTTGGCATGCAGCGCTATGCGAACGGTGGCAATACGATCCGGTGGATTGACGCTCTTGTTGCGGCAAGCGGCAACGTCGGCATTCCCGGCGGAGGGGCGAATTTCGGCAACTTGCAGGTGGGCGAGTGTTTTGATAAAGCCGCATTGACGCTCCCGGAGCGGAAAACGGCCTCGCGTACATGGACGATGATGAAGCAGGCGGAAGAAATATTGAAAGCGGATGATCCGCCCGTCCGCATGGTGATCGTTACATGCGGCAACCCGCTCGCTCAAGTGCCGAACACGAACTTGATGAAAAAAGCGTTCGCTTCCGTCGAAACGGTGGTTGTGTTTGAGCAGTTCATGACCGATACGGCTGCAATGGCTGATTATGTTTTGCCAGTAGCGGCTTCGTTTGAAGAGGAAGACGTCTATTGCTCATCGATGTACCATGCGTATATCAACTACGGGCCGAAGCTTGTCGACCCGCCGGGTGAGGCGAAGCCGGACTTGTGGATTTGGACGGAGCTGGCAAAACGGCTCGGGTTTGGGGACGATTTTGCCTATACGCGCGAGCAATTTCTAGCGATGGCGCTCCGCCCGTTGGAACAGTATGGTATTACGCTTGCACGACTGAAGGCAGAACATCGCATCCTTTTACCTGTCGAACCGGTGCCATGGCGCGATCGCTGTTTCCAAACACCGAGCGGCAAATATGAATTCACGTCGTCCGTCGCCAAGCAAAAAGGGATGGACGGCCGGCTGCAAATCATGTATCCGGCCGAATCGGAGGAGGCCAATCCATCATTGGCCGCCAAATATCCGTATCGGTTGTTGACGATCCATCCACTCCGTTCGAATCATTCGCAGCATTATCCGCTCATCCCAGCGCTTCAGACAGTCCGCATTGAGGTAGCGGCTGATGTTGCTGCGGCAAAGGGTCTTGCCGATGGCGACCGGGCGCGTGTTTACAACGACCGTGGATCGCTCGTGGGAACGGTCAAGGTGCTTGATGGCGCCTATCCAGGCACGATCAACATTGACGAAGGACAATGGGGAGTGTTCGGCGGGCCGGTCAACGTCCTCACGTCCGATTTGGAGTCGGATAACGGCTGCGGCAGCACGCTGTATGACTGTTTGGTCAATATTGAAAAAGTCACGTCGGAAGCAAAGTAAGCGGTTCACAGTTGCTTCGGATCAGTAGAAAAAAGATATTGTCGATGACAAAATGCGGTTTGAGGCTGTTGATCCGAAAAGATGATTTTGTCATCCAAGTGTTGGGAAAAGGGCGCAAACTTCCGCCTTTTTTGAAGCGGGTGGGAGAGGAAACATTCCCCGCTTGCGGCTCGCTTGTCATTTTCTGCGCCAGCCCATATAATGAGGAAAGATGTGAACGGGAAAGAGGAGTGGAACGAATGGGATTGACAGCAGGAATCGTCGGATTGCCGAACGTCGGCAAATCGACGCTGTTTAACGCCATTACAAAAGCAGGTGCTGAGTCAGCCAACTATCCGTTTTGCACAATTGAGCCGAACGTCGGTGTCGTCGAAGTGCCCGATGAGCGGCTCGATGTATTGACGGAAATGTTTCGGCCGAAGCGGACGGTGCCGACTGTTTTTGAATTTACCGATATCGCGGGCATCGTCAAAGGGGCGAGCAAAGGAGAGGGGCTTGGCAACAAGTTTTTGTCTCACATCCGGCAAGTCGATGCAATTTGCCAAGTCGTCCGCTGCTTCAGTGATGAAAACATCACCCACGTGGCGGGCAAAGTCGACCCGCTCGCCGATATCGAAACGATCAATTTGGAGCTCGTGTTGGCTGATTTAGAAACGATTGACAAACGAATCGAGCGGGTCGGCAAAATCGCCAAGCAAAAGGATAAAGAGGCGGCGTTTGAATACGACATTTTGCGGCGGTTGAAGGAGACGCTCGAAGACGGCAAGCCGGCGCGCACACTCGAGTTCACTGATGAAGAGATGAAAGTCGTCAAGCAGCTGCATTTGTTGACGATAAAGCCGATGCTTTACGTCGCCAATGTCGGCGAGGAAGATATCGCTGACCCTAGCGGCAATCCGTTTGTCAAGGACGTGCGCGAGTTTGCGAAGCGCGACAACGCTGAAGTCATTGTTGTCTGCGCCAAAATCGAAGAGGAAATCGCTGAGTTCAGCGATGAGGAAAAACGGCAATTTTTACAGGAGCTCGGCATCGAGCAGTCTGGCCTTGACCAGCTTATCCGCGCCGCTTACAGCTTGCTCGGATTGGCGACGTTTTTCACCGCCGGCGAGCAGGAGGTGCGGGCGTGGACGTTCCGCAAAGGGATGAAAGCGCCGCAATGCGCCGGCATCATCCATTCCGACTTTGAGCGAGGGTTTATTCGCGCGGAAACGGTGTCGTACGATGACCTTGTCGCGGCTGGATCGATGGCGGCGGCGCGCGAAGCCGGAAAAGTGCGCTTGGAGGGAAAAGACTACGAAGTGCAAGACGGCGACATTATGCATTTCCGGTTCAACGTGTAACCATCGGTTCGAGGGCAGGGCGGATGCAGCAGGTCACGGCATGGGGCCGTTTTTGGCTTGGTCATACGGATGGAAGATGTTTGCGCCGACGGAATGCGGCAAACTGCCTTGCTTATCGTTGTCGGTCATGGTATAATCAACAAATGTGAGTAATGGTGATTGCTCCTTGCTCTTCGAATGGAAGGGCCGCTTAGACCAAAAGGAGGTGACGAGCGTGAGAAAGTACGAAATCATGTACATCATCCGCCCGAACATGGACGATGAAGCGAGACAAGCTCTCGTGGAACGGTTCAACAACGTGTTGAAAGAAAACGGCGCGGAGATTACGAACGTGGCGGATTGGGGCAAGCGCCGCTTAGCCTATGAAATTCAAAAATACCGCGACGGCTATTACATGATCGTCAATGTCGTATCGGAGCCGAAAGCGGTGCAAGAATTCGACCGCTTAGCGCGCATCAGCGAAGACATCATCCGTCATATCGTCGTCAAAGAAGAAGAATAATCTTTTCGACATGATTAAGAGGTGGTTCTGATGATTAACCGCGTCATTTTGGTCGGCAGGTTAACGAGAGATCCGGAGTTGCGTTACACTCCAAGCGGAGTGGCTGTTGCCACGTTTACGCTCGCGGTCAACCGTCCGTTTACAAATCAGCAGGGCGAGCGGGAAACGGATTTTATTCAATGTGTCGTTTGGCGCCGCCAGGCGGAAAACGTCGCCAACTTTTTGAAAAAGGGGAGCTTGGCTGGTGTCGATGGCCGACTGCAAACCCGCAGCTATGAAAATCAAGAAGGTCGGCGCGTGTACGTGACGGAAGTGGTGGCTGATAGCGTCCAATTTCTTGAGCCGAAAGGAACGAGCGAGCAGCGAGGGGCAACAGCAGGCGGCTACTATGGGGATCCATTCCCATTCGGGCAAGATCAGAACCACCAATATCCGAACGAAAAAGGGTTTGGCCGCATCGATGACGATCCTTTCGCCAATGACGGCCAGCCGATCGATATTTCTGATGATGATTTGCCGTTTTAATAAACAAGTCGCTTGAAGCCCCTGTCTCTAAACAACGCGCAGGCAGCGGGCCATTCCACCGATGAGGAAACGATGGCAACGGAAAGGAGGAAATAGCATGGCAGGACGGAAAGGCGGCCGCGGCAAACGCCGCAAAGTATGTTACTTCACGGCGAACAACATTACGCATATCGACTACAAAGATGTCGATTTGCTGAAAAAGTTCATTTCTGAACGTGGTAAAATTTTGCCGCGCCGTGTAACGGGAACGAGCGCGAAATATCAGCGCAAATTGACGGTCGCGATCAAACGCGCGCGCCAAATGGCGCTTCTGCCGTACGTTGCGGACGAGTGAGCCGAAAGCAAGCAGTAAGGGGGGATCCTTACTGCTTTTTTTATCTCCTCTGACTGAGCGGACTCCCACTCCCAAGCAGAGTGAAAGTGGGGAAGGAGGTCAAATCACCAAAAAACAAAGAAAGGGGAACGTCCATTGCGAAAAACGCACGCCCTCACCGAAGCGGCGATTGAGCTCGCACTGTTTGCTGTTTTGTTTTTGCTTGCGCTGTACGCGCCGGTCATTGGGATTGTCGCCGCTTTGTTTTTAGCGCTTCCGTTTATGGTGTTTACGATGCGCCATGGGTGGATTCCAGCTATGTTGCTGCTGGCGGCGGCCCTTGTCATCTCCGGTTTGATCGGCTCGCTTTTGTCGCTGCCGATGGCGCTTATGTTCGGCACCGTCGGCATGGCAGTCGGCGCGATGCTTTCGAAACAGAAAAACCGTTATCTTGTTCTTCTTGTCGGCGCGCTTGTATTTTTGGCGAATATCGTGCTTGATTACATCATCTCGATTCAATTTTTGCACGTCGATATGATCCAAGATACGCTTGCGCTCGTGCGAGAATCGTTTGACACGGCAATGAATCTAATGAAGGGAATGGGACAAGCGCCGCCTTTGGAGATGCAAAGGCAGTTCGAACAAGGGCTGAAGCTGATCGGCTATATGGTTCCGACGCTGTTTGTCATCGCTTCGTTTGCGCTGGCGTACGCGACGATCATCGTCTCGCTGCCGGTGATGAAGAGGCTGAAGCTGCCGGTCGGTTCATGGCCGCCGTTTCGCGAGCTTATGTGGCCGAAAACTGTATTGTGGTTGTATGTCTTTGTGCTCCTTCTCTCCTTGTTCCCGTTCAAAGAAGGATCGTTTGCCTATATCGCCGTGTTGAACTTATCGTATGTGTTGCAGCTGGCGATGATTGTGCAAGGATTTTCGTTTCTTTACTACGCCGCTTACAAAAAAGGGGTTGGCAAAGGTGTGGTGGCGGCAGGGACGGTCGTTTGCTTATTCCTGCCTTTTCTACTTTATCTTGTGGCGATATTCGGTATAATTGATTTAGGATTTGATTTGCGCCGCCGCATATGATAATTGGATAAGGCGAGTCATTTCTTCAGTGTAGGAGCTGACTTGAATGTCCCATTTTTATGAAAGGAAAGCGTATCGCTATCCGTTATATGCGTTAGCCGCCCTGGCGGTGCTTATGGCGATTGGCTTGTTTTACTTCCAATGGCTGCTTGGCCTCGTCGCCCTTCTTGGCGTCGGGTTTGTGCTTTATTATGTCATTGGGGCGCAACGCTCCTTGCATAAAGAGTTGGAGCACTATATTTCCAATTTGTCGCACCGGGTGAAAAAAGTAGGCGAGGAAGCGTTGATGCAAATGCCGATCGGCATTATGCTCATCGATGAAGGGGGAGAAATCGAGTGGTCGAACCGTTTTTTGGCCGCCTGCTTTAAGGAACAGACGCTTGTCGGCCGCTCTCTCGCCGAGCTTTCCGAATCGTTGGCCGCTTTTGTGAAAAGGGGAAAAACGGACGAAGAGATCGTCGAATTGAACGGAAAGCAGCTGAAAGTGGTCATTCGCCGCCCTGAACGGCTTCTTTACTTTTTTGATGTTACTGAGCATTTGGAATTGAAGCGGCAGTACGAAGCGGAACGGCTGGTGCTCGCCATTATTTTTCTTGACAATTATGATGAAATTACGCAAGGGATGGACGATCAGGCAAAAAGCCAACTAAACAGCCTCGTCACTTCCGTGTTGAACCGGTGGGCGAACGACTATGGCATTTTTTTGAAGCGGACGTCATCCGACCGATTTATTGCCGTATTGAACGAACATATTCTTGGGCGGCTCGAGAAAAGCAAATTTTCCATTCTCGACGAAGTGCGAGAGCAGACGGCAAAACATCATGCCCAGCTGACGCTGAGCATCGGCATCGGCGCCGGCGTGTCCCAGCTCCCGGAGCTCGGGGCGCTCGCTCAATCAAGCTTGGACTTAGCGTTGGGGCGCGGGGGCGATCAAGTCGCGATTAAGCAAGGAAATGGAAAAGTGAAGTTTTACGGCGGCAAAACGAACCCGATGGAAAAGCGGACGCGCGTCCGCGCCCGCGTCATTTCCCATGCGCTTCGCGAACTGATTGCAGGAAGCGACAAAGTGCTCATCATGGGGCATAAATATCCCGATATGGACGCCATGGGAGCGGCTATCGGCGTTTTAAAAGTCGTCCAGTCGAACCAAAAGGAAGGGTTTATCGTTATCGATCCGGCAAGAACCGACGCCGGGGCGCAACGGTTGCTTGAGGAAATGAAAAAACATGCTGAATTATGGTCAAGATGCCTAAAGCCAGAGCAGGCGCTTGAGCTCGTCACCGAGGATACGCTTTTGATCGTCGTCGATACGCATCGTCCGTCGCTCGTCATTGAAGAGCGGCTATTGTATCGCACCGACCATATCGTCGTCATTGATCACCATCGCCGCGGCGAAGAGTTCATTGAGGCGCCGATTCTCGTCTATATGGAGCCTTATGCTTCTTCGACATCGGAACTCGTCACCGAGCTGTTAGAGTACCAACCGAAACGGATGAAGCTGACGATGCTCGAAGCGACCGCCTTGCTTGCCGGCATCGTCGTCGACACGAAAAGCTTTACGCTCCGCACCGGCTCGCGGACGTTCGACGCTGCGTCATACTTGCGCGCCCAAGGAGCGGATACGGTGCTTGTGCAAAAATTGCTGCGGGAAAGCATCGCCAACTACGTCAAACGGGCGAAATTGATCGAGCGGGCGGTGATCGATGAGCATGGCATCGCCATCGCTAGAGGGGGCGAGAACGAGGTGCACGACCAAGTGTTGATTGCACAAACAGCCGATACGCTTCTCACTTTAAGCGGCGTCGTTGCTTCGTTCGTCATTTCCAAGCGGGCTGATGGAACGATCGGCATCAGCGCCCGTTCGCTCGGCGATGTCAACGTGCAAGTCATTATGGAACGGCTTGGCGGCGGCGGGCATTTGACGAACGCCGCCGCCCAGCTGTCTCAAGTGACGGTTGAAGAGGCGGAACGGCAGCTGCGTGAAGCCATTCATGACTATTTCGAGGGGGGGAAGCCATCATGAAAGTCATTTTTTTAAAAGATGTGAAAGGAAAAGGAAAAAAAGGGGAAATCAAAGACGTCGCCGACGGCTACGCAAACAACTTTTTGTTCAAACAAGGGCTCGCCATTGAAGCAACGCCGGCCAACATCAAGGCGCTCGAAGCGCAAAAACAAAAAGAGCAGCGTCAAGCGGCAGAAGAGTTGGCGAACGCGAAAAGACTGAAAGAAGAGCTCGAGAAGCTGACGGTGGAAATTCCAGCGAAAGCCGGCGAGGGCGGCCGTTTGTTTGGTTCGATCACGAGCAAGCAAATCGCTGAGGCGCTTCAGGCCCAGCACGGCTTGAAGCTTGACAAACGGAAAATCGAGCTTGCTGATGCCATTCGCTCCCTCGGATATACGAACGTGCCGGTGAAGCTCCATCCGGAAGTGACAGCGACCTTAAAAGTGCACGTCAAGGAACAAAAATAACGGTAGCGACGATGCCCCCGCCCGCTATGGCGGGGGCATTATCGACGGAAATGAAACGGGGGAAAAGGCGGTGAGACGATGAGTGAACTTTTTTCAGAACGAATTCCTCCGCAAAGCATTGAAGCCGAGCAGGCCGTGCTTGGCGCTGTGTTTTTGGATCCCACTGCGCTGACGCTCGCCTCGGAACGATTAATTCCCGAAGACTTTTACCGTGCGGCCCATCAAAAAATTTTCCACGCCATGCTTCGCGTCGCTGATAAAGGCGAGCCGGTCGATTTAGTGACGGTGACGGCGGAACTGGCCGCTTTGGAGCAGCTGGAGGAAGTTGGCGGTGTCTCCTACTTAAGCGAGCTTGCCGATTCTGTGCCGACAGCGGCCAACGTCGAATACTACGCCCGCATTGTTGAAGAAAAATCATTGCTTCGCCGCCTCATTCGCACGGCGGCATCGATTGCCCAAGATGGCTATACAAGGGAAGATGAAATTGACGTTTTGCTCGATGAAGCGGAACGGAAAATTATGGAGGTTTCCCAACGGAAACATTCAGGCGCCTTTAAAAATATTAAAGATGTTCTTGTACAGACGTATGACAACATTGAGATGCTCCATAACCGGAACGGGGACATCACCGGCATCCCGACCGGATTCACTGAACTCGACCGGATGACGTCCGGATTTCAGCGCAGCGACTTGATTATCGTCGCCGCCCGCCCGTCGGTCGGGAAGACGGCATTCGCGTTAAACATCGCCCAAAATGTGGCGACGAAGACGAACGAAAATGTCGCTATTTTCAGCTTGGAAATGAGCGCCCAGCAGCTTGTGATGCGGATGCTTTGCGCCGAAGGCAACATCAACGCCCAAAACTTGCGCACTGGCAAGCTGACGCCGGAAGATTGGGGAAAGCTGACGATGGCGATGGGTAGTTTGTCAAACGCCGGCATTTATATTGATGATACGCCGAGCATCCGCGTCAGCGATATTCGCGCCAAATGCCGCCGCTTGAAACAGGAAAGCGGCCTCGGCATGGTGGTGATCGATTATTTGCAGCTCATTCAAGGAAGCGGGCGCAACCGGGAAAACCGCCAGCAGGAAGTGTCGGAAATCTCCCGTTCGTTAAAGGCGCTCGCCCGTGAGCTCGAAGTGCCGGTCATCGCTTTGTCACAGCTGTCCCGCAGCGTTGAGCAGCGCCAGGACAAGCGGCCGATGATGTCCGATCTTCGCGAATCGGGGAGCATTGAGCAAGACGCTGATATCGTCGCCTTTTTGTATCGCGACGACTACTACAACAAAGATTCCGAGAACAAAAACATCATCGAAATCATTATCGCCAAACAGCGGAACGGCCCGGTCGGGACGGTGCAGCTCGCCTTTATTAAAGAGTACAATAAATTCGTCAACTTAGAGCGCCGCTTCGATGAGGCGCAAATTCCGCCGGGGGCGTAAGACGGACCGCGCTGCCGGCGGCGAGCGCCTTTTTGTTCTTTTGACCTTTGACTATTTCCCCGTTTACACCCGCGGCGTTGAAGAGGGAGCCTTCCTGATCATTAATAAACGAATAAAAAAGACGATATTTCCTTTTAATGTTCGTGTTTCATTGACTTTATGGCTGAAAACTGGTACACTGACAATGTTTAGACCGAGGAAACTGGAGGTGCTCGCCATGTCGTCAGTCGTTGTTGTCGGCACGCAATGGGGCGATGAAGGGAAAGGGAAAATTACGGACTTTTTATCGGAAAATGCGGAAGTGATTGCCCGGTATCAAGGGGGAAACAACGCTGGACACACGATCGTGTTCAACGGGGAAAAGTATAAGCTGCACTTGATCCCATCGGGCATTTTTTATAAAGATAAAATTTGCGTCATCGGCAATGGGATGGTCGTCGACCCGAAGGCGCTCGTTGCGGAGCTTTCGTATTTGCACGAGCGCGGCATTTCGACCGACAATTTGCGCATCAGCAACCGCGCTCATGTCATTTTGCCGTATCATTTGAAATTGGACGAGCTTGAGGAAGAGCGGAAAGGGGCAAACAAAATCGGCACGACAAAAAAAGGAATCGGGCCGGCGTACATGGACAAGGCGGCGCGCATCGGCATCCGCATCGTTGATTTGCTTGACCGCGACGTGTTTGCCGAAAAGCTGGAGCGCAACTTGAGGGAGAAAAATACGTTGTTTGAAAAAGTGTACGGGGTCGAAGGCTTCCGGTTGGAGGACATTTTTGAGGAGTATTACGAGTACGGCCAGCAAATCGCCAAATATGTCTGCGACACATCGGTCGTATTGAACAATGCGCTCGATGAAGGGCGCCGCGTCTTGTTCGAAGGAGCGCAAGGCGTCATGCTTGACATTGACCAAGGAACGTATCCGTTTGTCACGTCGTCGAATCCAGTCGCTGGCGGGGTAACGATCGGTGCCGGTGTCGGGCCGACAAAAATCAAACATGTCGTCGGGGTGGCGAAAGCATATACGACGCGCGTCGGCGACGGGCCGTTCCCGACAGAGCTGCACGATGAAATCGGCGATCGCATTCGCGAAGTCGGCCGCGAGTATGGGACGACGACCGGCCGTCCGCGCCGCGTCGGCTGGTTTGACAGCGTTGTTGTCCGTCATGCCCGCCGGGTGAGCGGCATTACGGACTTGTCGCTTAACTCGATCGACGTGTTGACCGGCATTGAAACGTTGAAAATTTGCGTCGCCTATCGCTACCGCGGCCAAGTGCTCGAAGAGTTTCCAGCTAGCTTGAAAGTGTTGGCCGAATGCGAGCCGATCTATGAAGAACTTCCTGGCTGGACGGAAGATATCACCGGGGTGAAAAGTCTAGACGAGCTGCCGGCAAACGCCCGCCATTACGTCGAGCGCATTTCCCAGCTCACCGGCATTCCGCTTTCGATTTTCTCCGTCGGCCCGGACCGTTCGCAAACGAACGTTGTCCGCAGCGTCTACGCGTAAGCGGCGATAGTAGACGGTGACAGGCGGCGTATAAACAAAGCAAACTACAGGCATAGATGCACGCGCGTCTATGCTTTTTTTCTTTGATAGGCTCCTCAAAATGGCAATCGGCAAAGGATGATTTCATGTTCATAACATGGTAAATTAGTAATGATAGGATTCCATCGCAAAAGGAAGGATGTGAGCGAGATGGAAAAACGCATTTTAGTCGTTGATGATGAAAAACCGATTGCCGATATTTTGCAATTTAATTTGCAAAAAGAAGGATATGAAGTCATTTGCGCCTACGACGGCGAAGAAGCGCTGCAAAAAGTCGAAGAAACGATGCCGGACTTGATTTTATTGGATATTATGTTGCCGTTAAAAGACGGCATGGAAGTATGCCGCGAAGTGCGGAAAAAGTATGATATGCCGATCATTATGCTGACGGCGAAAGATTCCGAGATTGATAAAGTGCTTGGGTTGGAGCTCGGTGCGGACGATTATGTGACAAAGCCGTTCAGCACGCGCGAGCTGCTGGCGCGGGTGAAGGCAAACTTGCGCCGCCATGCGCAAACGGCCAACCAAGAAGAAGGAGAAAACGAAACAAATGAAATCGTCATTGGCCCGCTCGTCATCCGTCCGGACGCGTATGTCGTGCAAAAGCGGGGGGAAACAATTGAACTGACCCACCGCGAATTTGAACTGCTTCATTACTTGGCGAAGCATATCGGCCAAGTGATGACGCGCGAGCATTTGTTGCAAACCGTCTGGGGCTACGATTACTATGGCGATGTGCGCACCGTGGACGTGACGGTAAGACGTCTGCGTGAAAAAATTGAGGACAACCCTTCCCACCCGAATTGGATCGTCACAAGGCGGGGCGTCGGCTATTACTTGCGCAATCCGGAACAGGAGTCATGAGCCAGCATGAAAAAAGTAGGCCCATTCCGTTCGATTCATTTTAAGTTTGTCATCATTTATGTATTATTGATTCTCGTCGCCATGCAAATCATCGGCGTGTACTTCGTTCGCAAGCTGGAAACGGAGCTTGTGCAGAACTTTAAAAACTCATTAAACGAACGGGTGACCTTGCTCGCCTATAACGTCGAGCAGGCGATGAATCGGGAGCGCGATGAAAAAAGCCCGACATTGGAAGAAGACATCCGTTCGCTTCTTCATGATTTCGTTTCCCAAGACATTTCCGAAGTGCGCGTCATCGATGAGAAAGGGAAAGTGTTGGCAACGTCCAATCCGTATACGCAAAATATCGTCGGGAAGCGGACGACGGAAATTTACGTAAAACGTTCACTTGTTACGGGTGAAATGGTTGACCAGATGCTGCTCGATTCGAAAACAGGCCATCGCATGTACATTTCGTCGACTCCGATTAAAACGAGCGGCGAAATCAAAGGTGTCATTTACGTCATCGCCTCGATGGAAAACGTCTTTTCGCAAATGCGGCAAATCAATATGATTTTGGCGACCGGGACGGGGATCGCTCTCGCCATTACCGCCGTGCTCGGCATTTTTTTGTCGCGCACGATCACCCGGCCGATTTCCGATATGCGCCGGCAAGCGCTGGCGATGACGAGGGGAGATTTCTCCCGCAAGGTGAAAGTGTACGGCTATGATGAAATCGGCCAATTGGCGATGACGTTCAACAATTTGACGAAAAAATTGCAGGAAGCGCAGGCGACGACGGAAGGGGAACGGCGCAAGCTCGAGTCCGTCTTGACGCATATGACCGATGGCGTCATTGCGACCGACCGTCGCGGGCGCGTCATTCTCATTAACGATGCAGCGTTAAACATTTTGAATGTTTCACGTGAAACAGTGCTGTCGAGTTCGATCGTCGACGTGCTTGGCATTGCCGACCAGTATACGTTTGAAACGCTGCTTGAGGAGCGTGATTCGCTCATTTTAGATTTCAGCACGGATGAGGAACTGTATATTTTGCGCGCGTCGTTGTCGGTGATTCAAAAAGAGGGCGGATTTGTCAATGGGTTGATCGTCGTTTTGCACGATATTACCGAACAGGAAAAAATCGACCGCGAGCGGCGGCAGTTTGTCGCCAACGTGTCACATGAATTGCGCACGCCGCTCACCACGATGAAAAGCTACTTAGAAGCGCTCGCTGACGGCGCTTGGCAAGATAAAGACATCGCGCCGAGGTTCATTCAAGTCGTGCAAAATGAAACGGAACGGATGATTCGGCTCGTCAACGACTTGCTCCATCTGTCCAAGCTCGACAGCAAAGACTACAAGCTGAAGAAAACGTGGATCAATTTTTCGGCCTATTTCCATAAAGTCATTGACCGATTTGAGTTGACGAAAAGCGACAACATCCGGTTCGTTCGCAAAATTCCGCGCGAGGCGATTTTTATTGAAGTTGATGAAGATAAAATTACGCAAGTGTTAGATAACATTATTTCGAACGCTTTGAAATACTCTCCGCAAGGCGGGACGATTACGTTTCGCGTCCGCAAACTTGCTGATGAAATTATCGTCAGCGTCAGCGACGAAGGAGTCGGCATTCCGAAAGCCGACTTGGCAAAAATTTTCGAACGGTTTTACCGGGTCGACAAGGCGCGATCGCGCAAATTGGGCGGTACGGGGCTTGGGCTGGCCATTGCCAAAGAAGTCGTCGTTGCCCATGGCGGGACGATTTGGGCAGAAAGCAAGGAGCATAAAGGAACGACGATTTATTTTACGCTGCCGCTAGAACGCGAGCAAAAGGATGACTGGTGCGATGTATGAAACGATCAAAACCATCGTGTTGACGTTGCTTGTGCTCATCAGCATTACCTTAACGTTTGCCTTATGGACATATCATCCGAAATACGACGTGCTGCAAAACGACGAATACATTCAACACGTCTCCGTGAGCAATACGCAAGTGGATACAGCGATGGTCGTGCAGCCAAAGCAGATTCTCATTCATAAAAACGGCGTCCCCTATGCTGTGACGAAAGACGAAGAGAAAAATGAAGTGCTGAAAGAAATGAGAAAATGGACGCTTGACGATTTCGAAGATGTTTCGTCTTCTGTTCCACAAGGGAAGTTTTTATCGTTTTTAAACGGCAAAGAGCGGCTCGAGATCATTTACCCCGATGAGGTGCCGATCGACATATACCGATTGATTTTCACGATCGATGACAGGGGGCTCGACGGATTGGCGTTTGACCGCCTGCTCGTCCCGCTCGGCGGGAAGGACGAGTTCCCCATCTACTTCATCGCGACCGACAAGCACAAAATTTACAAGGCGATTGCCAGCGATGCCTCCTTGTCGGCGATCGGCCGGCTGGCGAAAGAAGCGAGCCATTTTCCGCGTTATTTCGCTTATCCGGTCAGCGAAACGAAGCAGTTGTATTTGCCGGAAAAAGAAGTGGTGCTCAGCAGTCTGCAATATTATACCGACGAGCTGGACGCAGACAAGTTTAAAGAAGCGCTCTTTAGCGATCCAAGCTTTGTCAAAAAAGATTTGATTCCGTTTGGCGAAGAATATACAGACGGTTCGCGGCTGATGGACGTCGATTTTCTTCAACGGATGCTGCTGTATGTGAATCCAGCGGCGCGCGTCTCGAATATGGGACAAACGGAGCAAGAAACCCATATCATCCAAAAAAGCATTGATTTCGTCAATGAGCATGGCGGTTGGACGGATCTGTACCATTTCGCCCGCTGGAGCGAGGAGGATCGAAAAGTCACGTTCCGGCTTGTCGTCAACGGCTATCCAGTCTTTAATGAATACGGCATGTCAGAAATCGTGGAGACGTGGGGAGCGTCCGATTTGATGAAATATCAGCGCCCGCTCTTCCGCCTTGAAATCGCGGATCGCAACCGCACATCAAAAACGCTGCCGTCCGGCCATGAGATCGTCAACTGGTTCGAACAGACGAAAGGCGTTCGCAAATCACTCATCAAAGATATCGCCATCGGCTATGAGCTCATCAAAGATCCGGAGCGGGAAAAAGTCATCCGCCTTGAACCGGCATGGTTCTACTTGTACGGACAAACGTGGAAAAAGGTGAACATGGGCGATGAGGCGGGAGGAGGGGGAACAAATGGACTGGAGTAAAACGAAGACGATTTTTATTATCGTGTTCCTCATCCTCGACTGCTTTTTAGGCTATCAGTTTATGGAAAAACGAAACAGCAGCCAGCTCGATGTCATTTTGGAAACGACGATTGAAGAGCAGCTTGAGGCGAACGGCATTACGTACGTCGAGTTGCCGAAAGAAGTGACGAAAGCGGCGTATGTCAGCGGCAAAAGCCGCTCATTCACCATGGCGGATGTAAAAAAGCTGCCCGGGCAAAAAGTGAAAATCGAAGGAGAAACGAAAGTCAAAGGGACGTTCATTGATCCGGTTGCGCTGCCGATTGACGATCCATACCAGCTGCGTGAGTTTTTGCAGCGCTACATCATCGGTGGTGGGCAATATGCCTTTTGGTCGTTTGATGAAAAACAAGGAATCTTGACCTGCTACCAAGTGTATGACGGCAAGATGATTTACGGCAATGAAAACAGCAAGCTCGTCATCCATGTCAACGGGAGACGGGAAGCGTTGTCGTATGAACAGACGATGCTCAGCGAATTGGAAAAGTACGAGCGGAAGCAAGATATCGTCCCGGCGATTAAAGCCATTGAGACGTTGTACCGAAAAGGGCATTTGCAGCCGGGCGACCGCGTCACGAAAGTGGAGCTTGGCTATTACGGGCTTGTTCAATTTACTGCATCCCAAGTGTTGACTCCAACTTGGCATATCGTTGTCAATCGGAAGGAAGACTATTTCGTCAATGCGTTTGAAGGGCAAGTGATCAATGATCAAGGAAATGTGCTGGAGTGAAAGAACATGACGATGCGATTTAGTGTGCTGGCCAGCGGCAGCACCGGCAACGCCTTTTACATTGAGACAGATCGCCAGCGCCTGCTTGTTGACGCCGGTTTGAGCGGCAAGCAGCTTGAGGAGCTGTTTGTTGAAATCGGCCGCCATCCGAAACAGCTTGATGCGTTGCTTGTCACCCATGAACATAGTGACCATATTAAAGGGCTTGGCGTCCTCGCCCGCAAATACCGGCTGCCGGTGTATGCGAATGAAAAAACGTGGCGGGCGATGGAACAAGCGGTCGGCGACATTCCGGCCGAGCAAAAATTTGTCTTTCCACTCGGCGCGGTAAGGACGTTCGGCGATGTCGACGTCGAATCGTTCGGCGTCTCCCATGACGCCGCCGAGCCGATGTTTTACGTTTTCCACTATGAAGGGAAAAAGCTTGTGTTGCTCACTGATACCGGCTATGTGAGTGAGCGGATGAAAAAGACGATTGAAAATGCGGATGTGTTCGTGTTTGAAAGCAATCACGACGTTGGCATGTTGCGGATGGGGAAGTACCCATGGAACGTCAAGCGCCGCATTTTAAGCGATGTCGGCCATATTTCGAATGAGGAAGCGGGTTTGGCGCTTGCTGACGTGATCGGCGACCGGACAAAGCAAATTTATTTGGCCCATTTGAGCCAAGATAACAATATGAAAGAGCTGGCGCGCATGACCGTGGCGCAAGTGTTGGAACAGAAAGGCTTGACGGTCGGCGCCCGCTTTCATTTGTACGATACCGATCCGCGTCGGGCGACGGCGCTGGCGTATGTATAAAGCCCGTTTTGCCGAAACTGAGGGAAACGCATTTGTTGGATTTTTTCTCCTGTTCATGATTATAATGAGGGATGGAGACGAATGCGGAAAGGATGGTGAGCATGGGATATTACGACGACCATTATGAGCCGTACGAACAAACGAGGAGGAAGCGGCGCAGCGGATCGTTTGTTTCTGCGCTTGTCGGCGCCGTGCTAGGAGGACTGCTCGTCCTCATGTCCATTCCGGCGCTTTCCCGTTGGGATATCCTCCCGTATGATGCTGTGCCGCCGCAAGGCGCAGAGGAAGAGCCGGAGGGAGGAAACGGAGCTCCGCCGATTCGGCAGAACGTTTCCGTTGATGTGACGACGGCGGTGACGAAGGCGATTGACCAAGTGTCGGATGCGGTTGTCGGCGTTGTCAACATTCAAGAAGCCAGCTTCTGGTCGCAAGGAGGCGAGGCTGGCGTCGGATCGGGCGTCATTTACAAGAAAGCGGGAGACCGGGCGTTTATCGTCACGAACCATCATGTTGTTGAAAACGCCAGTCAGCTCGAAGTGAGCCTCAAAGATGGGACGAGAGTGCCGGCAAAGCTGCTTGGCAGCGATGTGCTTATGGATTTAGCTGTCTTGGAAATTGATGCGAAGCATGTGAAAAAAGTCGCCCAGTTCGGCAACTCCGATACGGTGAAGCCAGGCGAGCCGGTCATTGCCATCGGCAACCCGCTCGGCTTGCAGTTTGCCGGCTCGGTGACGCAAGGCATTATTTCCGGAACGAACCGGACGGTCGAAGTCGATTTGGACCAAGACGGCGCTCCAGACTGGAACGCAGAAGTGTTGCAGACAGATGCGGCGATCAATCCGGGCAACAGCGGCGGCGCTCTTGTCAATATCAAAGGGCAAGTCATCGGCATCAACTCGATGAAAATCGCCCAAGAGGCGGTCGAAGGCATCGGGTTCGCTATCCCGATCAACACGGCCATTCCGATCATTTCGGACTTGGAAAAATACGGACAAGTGCGCCGTCCGTATATGGGCGTTGAACTTCGATCGCTAAGCGACATCCCATCGTACCATTTGCAGGCGACGCTCCATTTGCCGCCGAACGTAACGGAAGGAGTGGCGGTCATTCAAGTCGTGCCGATGTCGCCGGCCGCACAGGCGGGCTTAAAGCAGTTTGATGTCATCGTCGCGCTTGACGGTGAAAAAATCCGCAACGTGCTTGATTTGCGCAAGTATTTGTATACGAAAAAATCGATCGGAGACCAGATGGAAGTCACGTTTTATCGTGATGGGAAAAAACGCACGGTCACGATGAAGCTGGCGCGCGAGTCGTATTAAACGAAAACGGACGGAGGGAGCGGAAACGCTCCTTCTTTTTTCCACAAGGAAAGGAGTGAGAATGATGATATTCACATGTGAAGAACATGTCGACATCGCCATTGATCAATATGTAGATGAAACGGAACAGGCGCCGGATCTCCTGCCTGTGGACAACAGCGAAAAACAGTGCCATTTTTGCTCGAAACAAGCTGTATATCTCGTAGGAGGATAACAGTTTTTTCACAACATGTGGATATGTGTTGTGTATATGTGGATAAATTCTGTTGATAAGCTGTTTATAAGGCAGGGGTTGTTTGTGCATATTTCCATTGTCGCTGTGGGTAAATTGAAGGAAAAATATTTAATCGCTGGAATTAATGAATATACAAAGCGTCTGTCCGCGTACGCCAAAATCGACATCATCGAAGTCGCTGATGAAAAAACGCCGGAGCGGGCGAGCGAACTTGAGGAGGAACAAATCAAAGAGCGCGAAGGAGAACGGCTGCTGGCGAAAATTCCGCATGACGCCCACGTCATCGTGCTCGCGATTGAAGGGAAGATGAAATCGTCCGAGCAATTCGCCGCCCGTCTCGATGAGCTCGCCACCTACGGCAAAAGCAAAGTGGTGTTCGTCATCGGCGGCTCGCTCGGCTTAAGCAAACAAGTGATGGCGCGCGCCGACGAGACGTTGTCGTTTTCGAAAATGACGTTTCCACACCAGCTGATGCGCCTCATTTTGCTCGAGCAAATTTACCGCGCATTTCGGATTAACCGCGGCGAACCGTATCATAAATAAAGGTCGATCAACGCCAAATCCGAGAACGCCTTTACCAGCTAGCTTCGGCGTCAACGAATTTCCCGCTGCCTGCTTGCGGTTATGCGATCTCTGTGCCATTGTAGAGGCGGCGCCTTTTCATACGGGCTTGGAATCAACCGGGAGGGAAAAGGGGCCACCTCCTCACGCAACTCCCCCGCATTGGGCTGATACTTTATTTTTGCCGCTTTCTTTCGAACGGAGCAATAAATGGTCGGCATAAATGTACGCTTTTTCAATCGACATCGTTCCTTCTGCTTGACAAAAGTAAAGGCCAAAGGACGACGTATAGGCAATGGGACGTTTCGCCGCCATGTAATCGACCAACACAGTGCTATGGCGCACTGTTTCCCGCATTTGTTCGACAAGCTGGACGCTTTCTTCAAACGTGCGATGGCGCAAAAACATCGTAAATTCTTCGCCGCCGCTGCGGAACAAAAAATCGCCCTCTTTGAGAAACTGTTTCAATGTCGAGGCAAAATGGCGGATCACCTCGTCGCCGACGGCATGGTTGTACGTGTCGTTAATCGCTTTAAAATTGTCGATATCGGCGACGACGACGCCAATCCATTCGCCTGTTCCGTTTAACTTGGTGATCGTTTTGTCCATGTAGGCGCGGTTATGGACGCCGGTCAGAAAGTCGGTGTATGCCATTTTTTCAAACTGATCGCGCTCTAGTTTATGCTGGATGCTTTGCGACTTGGAAAAGAACGAGCGGCTGACGAAGTAATTAAGCAAAAATAAGCTCAAGAGCATATCCCACCGCTGTTCTTGCAAAAAGAGAAATAACAGGCCGTTTGTCAGCGCCGTTTTTCCCATGTCCATCCAGCTTCTCGTCTTAATAAAATCCAGCGCCTCGCGCTGCGTCCGAATGTCGCCGGTCATATAAAAAATGACGATGAGGCAGCAATCAGTCAAAAATGAAACGATGACGACGAGCAGAAACAGAAGCAGCCAAAAGCCGATAAGCGGAACAGACTGAAACAGCGGACCAAGGAGATTGTATAAGGCAAACGCTAGTGAATTGAACATCACAAAAGAGCCGATGTTGTACAATGTGTGCAGCCATTCATCCGGTTCCGCTGTTTTCAAATATTTTTTTGCCATATGTTCAGTCAAGCGAAACAATGTTTCAAAGATAAACAGCCCGAGCGGGCCGGCAAATAAGGCGAACGATAAGCTATAGTTAATGCCGTAATCAACGGGAATATTGTTTTTCGTTTTGTCGATGACGCGCAAGTGTGAATACAAGCTAGAAAACAGCCAATAAAACAGCAAAGCGATGACATAGGTGCGATCGAAGGAAGGCGGTTCTGACACAAAAACAACAACAATGGATGCGGAAAAAACAGTAAAAATGATCGGTCGTGCTCGGAGTAACATCTCGGCTCTCTCTCCTATAAATCTGACCTCTGACAACTTCGGCGTTGGCGAAGTGATGCCAAAAAAGAGGATGGCCACTCCATGCCAGTGGCTTTCAGCAAAAATACGGGTTATAGCAGGCGATGGCGGATGGTGAATTTGGAAACCGCCATTTTTTTATAGAATCAATATGTTCCCAATTGGAACAAACGAACATATGGTTACATCTATTATAGTACTATATACACAATTGTGAAAATAGTGAAAATAGACGAAATGGCGTTGTTTTTCGCCTTTTTTCCACAAAATTTGACACATATTGAGTGAAAGCTGGCTCAAATCGATGCCGATTCTTTAGTGAACAATACAGCTGGATCGCGCTTGTTTCGCTGAATGAAAAGGGAAGCATATAAAGCATGGGTGGTTCTTCCAGTACAGCTAGCGCGATTGCGGCGTTGTCGGCGACGGAAAGGCCGGAAATATCATATCGCCGAATCCGAATACGATTGCGGCGGCCGAGGTGTTTGGCGCTTCTCTTTTCCCGCTCATGACGGCTACGGGCAGCCATGGCTTGCTCGTTGCATAGTATGTTGGCCGACTTGTTTGCGCACAAAGGAAGTAGCGCTTCGGTTGGCGAACAACATTATAGTTGGAGGGTGCTGTCATCGTTTATGCCAAGGCGGCCGTTCCCGATGACTTTTGGTTGCCAGTGTTTGGATGGAGACAAAAGAGGAGGGAAAAAGAATGAAAATTGTCATTGCCCCTGATTCATTTAAAGAAAGCCTTTCTGCGCTCGAAGTCGCCGAGGCGGTCGAGCGCGGGTTCCGCACGGTGTTTCCGGAGGCGGAATACGTTAAGGTGCCGATGGCCGACGGCGGGGAAGGGACGGTGCGGTCGCTCGTTGATGCGACCGGCGGCCGCATCGTCGAAACGGAAGTGACCGGGCCGCTCGGCGAGCCGGTGCGGGCGTTTTTTGGCTTGCTTGGCGATGGGAAGACGGCGGTGATTGAAATGGCCGCCGCCTCGGGATTGCACCTTGTCCCGCGCGACCGGCGCAACCCGTTGGTGACGACGACGCGAGGGACAGGGGAGTTGATCCTTGCAGCGCTGGATGCCGGCGCCACCCACCTCATCATCGGCATCGGCGGCAGCGCGACGAACGACGGTGGGGCCGGCATGGTGCAGGCGCTCGGGGGGCGGCTTTTGGACGAAGACGGCCGCGACATCGGTCCGGGCGGCGGCGCGCTGGCCGATTTGCATGCGATTGACCTTTCCGGTCTCGACCCGCGTCTTGGGGGAGTCCGCATTGACGTGGCGTGCGACGTCGACAACCCGCTCACTGGGCCGAACGGAGCGTCCGCCATTTTCGGTCCGCAAAAGGGAGCGACGCCGGACATGGTCGCGGTCCTCGACCAGAATTTAGCGCATTACGCTGATGTCATCCGCCGCGAGCTCGGTAAACAAGTCGGCGACATTCCCGGCGCTGGCGCGGCCGGCGGTTTGGGGGCAGGGCTGCTCGCGTTTCTCCCGGCCGAGCTGAAGCGCGGCGTGGAGATTGTGATCGAGACGGTTCAGCTCGCGGAGCGCGTCAAAGACGCTGACTTGGTCATCACCGGCGAAGGGCGGATCGATGGACAGACGGTGTTCGGCAAAACGCCGATCGGCGTCGCCAAGACAGCGAAACGGTTCGGCGTCCCGGTCATCGGCATCGCCGGGTCGTTGGGCGACGACAGCGCCGTCGTGTTGGATCATGGCATCGACGCGCTGTTTACGATCGTGCCCGGCGTCGTGCCGCTTGAAAAAGCGTTGGAGCAGGCGGAACATTATGTGACACAAACGGCGCGGCATATTGCCTCTGTGTATCGTCTCGGTCAAATGAAAAGGACATCTTCCTCCTAAGCGGGGAAGATTTTTTTACAAGTATAATGACAGAAAAATATAAATATTTTATAATAAAATTTGTATTTATAGAAAAGAAAGGGGATGAATGGATGGAGAAATGGGTGGAGACGGTCAGTAATCTTGTTTGGAGCCCGGCGTTGATCATCCTTTGCATTGTCGTTGGCTTGTTTTTTTCGCTATCAACCCGTTTTTTGCAGCTTCGGCATTTTGCAGAGATGATCAGACAAATGTTCCGCGGCAAAAGTTCAGACGAAGGAATTTCGTCATTCCAGGCGCTTTCATTGGCGCTCTCCGGCCGGGTCGGCACGGGGAACATCGCTGGGGTGGCTACGGCGATCGCCTACGGCGGTCCAGGTGCGGTGTTTTGGATGTGGCTCATTGCCTTCGTCGGAGCCGGTTCGGCGTTCGTTGAAGCGGCGTTGGCTCAGGTGTACAAGACGAAACAAGACGGTCAGTTTCGCGGCGGACCTGCCTATTATATTGAAAAAGGGTTGAAATGGAAATGGTATGCCGTGCTGTTTGCCGTCGTCACGGTACTGGCGACCGGCGTCCTTCTTCCGGGCGTTCAGGCCAACAGTATTGCTGAGGGGATGAAAAATGCCTTTTCTATTCATCCGGCGATAACAGGGATCGGGATTGTCGTTTTGCTAGGTATCATCATTTTAGGCGGTGTAAAGCGCATCGCCCGGGCAGCGGAATTCATCGTGCCGTTTATGGCCATCGGCTATATTTTAATGGCAGTCATTATCGTTGTGGTGAATATTGAGAAACTGCCGGAAGTGCTCGGTCTTATTTTCCGCAGCGCGTTTGGCGCCGATGCTGCGTTCGGCGGCATTTTAGGGGCGGCCATCTCGTGGGGGGTCAAGCGCGGCATTTACTCGAACGAGGCGGGACAAGGGACGGCGCCGCATGCAGCGGCTGCGGCCGAAGTGTCGCACCCAGCGAAGCAAGGCCTCGTTCAGGCGTTTTCGGTTTATATTGACACATGGTTTGTCTGCTCGGCGACGGCCTTTATGATTTTAATGACCGGCATGTACAACGTCACACCGGAAGGAAAAGCGCCGATCGTGCAAACGCTTGGCGATGTCAAGCCTGGGCCGATTTACACGCAAAAGGCGGTGGAAACCGTCTTCCCGGATCTCGGTGCACCGTTTGTCGCAGTTGCATTGTTCTTCTTTGCATTTACAACCATTATGGCCTACTACTATATGGCGGAGACGAACATCGCGTACTTAGGACGGCTGCTGAAATGGAAAAACGTCCGAGCGTTCCAGTTTGCGTTGAAGATCGTCATGCTAGGCGTTGTCTTTTACGGTTCAGTAAAAACGGCTGAACTCGCTTGGATGCTCGGCGACATCGGCGTCGGCAGCATGGCGTGGTTGAACTTGATCGCGATCTTGCTGTTGGCCAAACCGGCGCTCAAGGTGTTAAAAGACTATGAACAGCAGAAAAAAGAAGGGAGAGACCCGGTGTTTGACCCGGCGAAGCTCGGCATTGAAGGGGCCGATTTTTGGGAGTATGACTACAAAGCGCGAGAAACAAAGGCAGCAAGCGGAAAATAAACGAAGAAGGCCTGTTCGCCCATCCGTCTTAGAGGCTGGTGAAAAAAACAGTTATTTCTCCTAATCGACAGTTCTCGAGTGAAGAGAAAGACAGACTTTATGGGGTTTCTCTATTTGAGAAATTCCATTGTTGAGCCATATTTTCTGTTCAATCAACATCTTTCTTGGGCGGGCAATAGAAAAAAGGTGTCCCAAAGGCAACGGGACACCTTTTTTTGCGTTGAAACAAATTCGTTGAGGCGCCCAGCCGTTTATTTGCCTGCCCGCGGCCATGAGGCGATCGCCTCAAGCATCCCGCGAATCGTGAACTTGCCGAATCGGTGCGGCAAAATAAAGTGGTCGCCTTGGCGGATCGCGTATGTCCGCTCATTATGAACGAGCTCACCCTCGCCTTGGAGGATGCTGACGATGAGAAACGGTTTCGTCTGCTCCCACTCAGCGGCGCCGCGGACATCCCATTTTTGGACGCCGAAATAGTCGCCTTCCACGAAGGTTGTTACTGTCGCGCCAGGAATTTCGGAGACATGGGGGCGGACATCCGTGTCGCGGTGCGGGACGGTCGTGACGTCAATCGCTTTCTCGAGATGAAGCTCGCGCTTCCGCCCTTGGCTGTCGACGCGGTCGTAATCGTAGACGCGGTAGGTCGTATCCGAGCTTTGCTGCGTCTCAAGGACGAGCGTCCCTTCGCAAAGGGCGTGGATGGTGCCGCTCGGGACATAGAAGAAGTCACCGGGGCGGATCGGCACTTTCCGCAGCAAACGATCCCATTCCCCCGCCTCCATCATGGCGCGCAGCTGCTCTTTCGTTTCTGCATGATGGCCGTAAATCAACTGGGCGCCCGGCTTGCAATCGATGATGTACCAGCACTCCGTTTTGCCGAGCTCTCCGCCTTCATGCGTTTTCGCGTATTCATCGTCCGGGTGGACTTGGACTGACAAATCAGCATTGGCGTCTAAAATTTTCGTCAACAGCGGAAAGCGGTCAGATGGAAAATGGCCGAATAAGTCGCGGCGTTCCTCCCATAATTGCCCGAGCGTCATCCCGGCAAACGGTCCGCGGGCGACGACCGTCTGCCCGTGTGGATGGGCGGACACCGCCCAGCATTCCCCTGTTTGCGAAGACGGAATGTCATAGCCGAATCGTTCGGCCAGCTTCGTGCCGCCCCAAATGCGCTCTTGAAAGACAGGGGTGAGAAAAATCGGTTCAAGGTCCATGCCTCATCCCTCCCGAAAACATCATGCGACATGCAGTCCACTCTAATTTTCATCTTATCACGAAATGCGCCATCGGCAAATGAAAACGATAAGAGGGTTGGGAACATATATTCCCAACCCCCGTTGGAACTCAAGGTCGGCATGCCAACCGCGACGATGTTCCTCACGCGTCACCGTCCTGCGTCAGCGCGTCACTTCGCGTCATCAAGTTCAATGCGCGCGAGCGGCCGTGTCGCCGGTCCTTCGATAACATCGCCATCGATCGAGAAGCGCGAGCCATGGCATGGGCAGTCCCATGTCCGGTCGCCGCTGTTCCATTCCAGTTCGCAGCCCATATGGGTGCACGTCGTATCGACGACATGGAGCGTCCCGGACTCGTCCTTATAGGCGCCGGCCCGTTTCCCGTTGACCGAGACGACCGCCCCTTCGCCGCGCGCCAAATCTTGCGGCCGCCGGCCGGCCGGTTCGATTTTCCCGGACAATAAATGTTTGGCGACATCGAGGTTTGTCGCGAAAAACTGTTTAATGCTCGGGTCGGCGTAAAAGCGAGACGGGGAGTACAAGTCGCGGTATCGGTTGTCGCGGCCGAGGATGAGGTCAGATAAAAGCATCCCGGCGACCGTCCCGTTCGTCATCCCCCACTTCCGGTACCCTGTCGCGACATACATGTTTGGCGCCCCTGCCGTCATCGGACCGATGTATGGCACTTTGTCCAGCGTCGTCAAATCTTGGGCCGACCAACGGTAACGGATGTCATTCACCGTAAACAGCTGCGAAGCGAACGAGGACAGCGCCTCGTAATGACGCATCGTCGGCACGCCTTGGCCGGTTTTATGATTTTCGCCGCCGATCAAGATGAGCGTCTCGCCGCCTGCCGCTGCGGAGCGAACCGAGCGCTTCGGTTCGTCGGCACTTAAATACATGCCGCCCGGGTACGGTTCAGCGATCGTCACTCCCAATACGTACGACCGTTCGGCGTACATGCGCGAAAAGTAAAACCCGCCGTCGTAAAACGGAAAGTGGGAACAGACGGCGACATGGTCGCACTCGACCCGTTTTTTGTCGCGTGTTGTGACCGCTAACCGTCTTCCTTGCTCGATGTCCGCCGCCGGCGTGTGCTCGTAAATGGCGCCGCCGGCCTGCGTGATGGCGTCAACGAGCTTGACCAAATATTTGAGCGGGTGGAACTGCGCCTGCCGCTTCATCACGACCGCTGCCGCCACCGGCAGCGGGAGCGGGATTGACTCAACGAAGGCGCCGTCAATGCCGAGCCGTTCATACGCTTCCCACTCTTTCACTAGTTTTTGGAAAGAGGAGGAAGACGTCGTATAAATGTAGGCATCTTGCTCGCAAAAATCGCAGTCGATCTGTTGCTCTTCGATCGTGCGGCGGATAAAATGGAGCGCGTCCATGCAGGCGTCATAATAGAGCCTCGCCTTTTCTGCGCCAAAATGATTGAGAAACTCATCGTAAACGAGATCGTGTTGGGCGGTGATTTTCGCTGTCGTATGGCCGGTCGTGCCGTTAAGGAGCCGATCGGCTTCCAGAAGGGCGACGCGCGCCCCTTGCGTCGCCAGCAAATAAGCGGTTGTAATGCCGGAAATGCCGCCGCCGATGACCGCGACGTCGACGGAAATGTCCGCATCGAGCTTCGGAAACGACCGAAGTGAAACGGAATCACGCCAGTACGGTTCCACGATGGGAGGAAGGGACGACATCACTACACCTCCTTGGCTGTCAATGTTGTCTTCTGTAGTTTTCCTTTTGTCAGGCGAACTATTCCACATATCCACAACGGTTTTCTTTTTTGGCAACCGTCCGCAAGAAGAGTGAAAGATGATACAATAGAAAAAAAGAGGACAAAACTGTTTTGCAAAAATAATGTCAAAGGAAGATCAGGAGTGAATAAATATACAAATTCGTTTCATGAACGCGCCAACGCGATGGCAGACAGCTTAATTTTGGAGCATTACAGCTTGAGCGAGCTCAATTTTGAGACCGTCAGCCATTACCGCGAGCGGTTCGCTCGAGTGAAGCCGGACCATCCGTGGAACGGACTCGAGACAAAAGAATTTTTATACAAAATCGGCGCGTGGGGCAAGCTGCGCGACAGCAGCAAAGAAGGGCTGACGCTCGCGGGATTGTTGATGTTCAGTGAGGAGCGGATCATCACCGAGGTGCTGCCGCAATACTTTTTGGAATATCGAGAGCATGCTGACGGTGAAGCGGCAGGATGGACGAAGCGGTTCACATCGCAAGACGGCACATGGTCGGGCAACATTTACGATTTTTATTTTCGCGTGTTGGCTGAGCTGGAGCGTCACGTTTGGTCGGATGAAGGGCGCGCTCTGCTTGGCGAGGCGCTCGTCAATGCGCTCGTTCATGCCGATTATGGGGAGGAAGGCGGCATCACCGTCGAAAAAGAGGACGGCTCGTTTTGCTTTGCCAACCCGGGACGGTTCCGCATTCCGATTGAAGCGGCAATGGCGGGGCATACGAGCAATTTGCGCAACCCGAATATCTTTAAAATGTTTTTGTTGATCGATGTATGCAAACGCGCGGGATCGGGCCTCAAGCGAATGCACGATATGCAGGGACAGGCGCTTGCTTGCCCGATCGATATCTCGCAGCAAACGAATCCAGACCGTACAATCGTTGTGTTGTGCCCATTGCGATTTCCAGCTGAGACTAGCGAGACAATCGAAACAGAACTGGATGAACGGCTGCAACAGACGGAACTTGAATGGAAGGATTCGGACAACCGACAGGAAACCGAGAGCTTCGTAACTAACGAACTAAGCTTCGTAAATATAGACGCCAACTCCGTTAACAACGAAGAAAACTCCGTAAATATAGCCAAAAACTCCGTAAACAACGGGTCGGACTCCATAAAAAATGAGTCTGACTCCGTAAATAGAACGTCGAACTTTATAAATAAAGAGCTGAGGTTCGTAAATAGCTTGCATAGCTCCGTAAACAACGACACCAGTATGCATGACAGCAACGAAAAAGGGGAAACGATCGACGAACGGCTATGGAAGATGGCAGAATTAGCACGGCGAAAAAAACGGTTGGCTCCAGCGGTCATGGAACAATTGATCGTTCGGTTATGCCGCGAGCGGCCGCTGCGCCTGAAAGAGCTGGCCGAGCTGCTCGAACGGACGCCGGATGGATTGCGCAACAATTATTTAGGAAAGCTGTTGGAGGAAGGGAAAATCCGCTTAAAATACCCGGATCAGCCAAATCATCCGCGCCAAGCCTACATAGCGGTTGATGAATGAAAGGATTGGAGGGGGAAAGCGGGGCCATGATCCAAACGGAAATACACCGATCGAAAGGATGGCGTCTGCGATCGCACATTTCCTGCTTTTTGTTTTATAAAGAGGGTGTCCCGCAAGGATTGGGACACCCTCTCTTTTGATCGGACTTGTCATCCAGCTTGCTTTTCTTCGGCTTGGCCATGCTGGCGACGATGCATTCCTTTGGCGAAGTATACTGCCGTCAAAAGCAGCAGCCAGGCCGGGCCGATGATCAAGGCGATGCGCGTATCCGGGAAATACGCCATTAGGGCGGCAACGCCGATCAAAAAGGCAAGCGACACGTATGAGCTGTACGGATGAAGCGGAAGTTTGAACGTGAGACGTTGTGCTTGTTCCGCGCTCAACTGTTTGCGGAATTTCAGCTGGGACAGCAAAATTACCGCCCACGTCCAAATGGCGCCGAATGTGGCGATGCTTGTCACCCATTGGAACACTTTTTCCGATACGTAGTTCAAATATACGCCGACAAGCATGACAAGCGCAGTGGCGATCAAGGCGGCGCCCGGAATGCCGCGTTTCGTCAGCCGGCCGAATGCGCTCGGCGCTTCTTGCTGTTCAGCAAGGTTAAACAGCATCCGGCTGGTGCTGAAAATGCCGCTGTTGCACGACGACAAGGCGGCGGTCAAGACGACAAAGTTGATGATGACTGCATAGCCGAGCAAAATCGCCGGCCCGGCCATTTCAATCGCGGACGCCGAACCGAGGAATAAGCCGACGCCGATCGCTGCGCCGAGCGACATGAGCGAGATGTGCCGTTCTTCCAATCCCCGATGCAATTGCGGCTGTTTTTGCTCCATTGTTTCTCCTCCTTCATCCAATAATAAAGAATATTTTTTGAAAAAGGATTTTTAAAGCGCTTACATCATAATACTAATCGATATAAAACCGGTTTGTAAATGATCAATATTTTAAAATACTATATATAGAATAATATGAATAGTATTTAAAAATATAGGAATTGCCTCGGTATAATGCTATTCTGTACAATGGGAAACGCGAGATACGCAGGCAGAGGGTGATGATGTATGGAAGAACGGGAAGCGAAAGCGTTTCTTGAACAGCTGCAGCACGAAGGACTGCTCACCGAATCGACGCGTCCGGTTTGGGAAATGATTTTGCCGAGGCGGTTGAAGCGGATGTATGAGGTTTTGAACGAGCGCACCCGCTATATTACCGTCTTGATCGAAGCGGTCGATGACCCACACAACCAAGCAGCGGTGCTGCGGACGGCCGAGGCATTTGGCGTTCAAGACGTTCATATTGTGACTGGAAAGGCGCCGTTTTCGCCGAACCGGCTTGTGACGCGCTATGCCGATCAGTGGCTGACGCTCCGCCATAAGCCAGATATCAAAACGGCCATTGCCGACTTGAAACAGCAAGGGTATCAAGTGTATGCAAGCTATCTCGGCGAGGGGACGATTCCGCTTTCCGACATCGATCTGTCCCGACCGACGGCGTTGTTGTTTGGCAACGAGCATAGCGGCGTGTCGGAAGAGGCGCTCCGCTTGGCGGACGGAACGTTTGTCATTCCGATGTACGGCTTTGTGCAAAGCTTTAACATTTCCGTCGCCGCGGCGTTGGCGCTCTATGATGTCACCGAGCGGGCGCGCCGCCAGGCAGGGGAGCGCTACTATTTATCGTCCGGGGAGAAAAAGGTGTTGTATGAACAGTGGATGTGGCAAACGTTAAATCCACGAATCCGCAAACAATTGGAACAACAAGGATATACAATACAAAACAACGGAGGACAGCCGGGCTCCTTTCAATAAGGAATCCGGCTGTTTTTGTTATGGCGTATTTTTCCGCAACTCCCCTTCCTCATCAATATTTCCCTAATCGAGGAAAACAAGTGGCGATTTGTTGAACAATGATTGAACAGTTTGTGACAAATGTTTTGCCGATTTATGAACTTTTTCGCTCGTTCGTTTCAAACATTTTCAATTTTGATATGGTAGAGACAGAAGAAAATGCATGGAAGGCCCCAAAATGGCTGGGGCGGAAGAGGGAGGACCGATAGCGATGAAACGGGCGAGATGGCGCGCGGTGCTGGTTTTGCCGCTTTTGTTTTTGCTTGGGGGCTGCGTGGAGCGCACAGCTGTGCTCAATCCGCAAGGGCCGGTGGCGCGCATGCAGTATGATTTGATCATGTGGTCGGTCGGCTTTATGTTGTTCATTATTGTTGTTGTATTTACGTTATTTGCCGTTTTTCTCATTCGTTATCGCGAGAAGCCGGAAAATGCCGGCTATGAGCCGCCGGATGAGGAAGGGAACACGCTGCTTGAAGTCGTCTGGACGGCCATTCCGATTTTGATCGTCGCTGCGCTCGCTGTTCCGACAGTGAAGGCGACGTTTGCGTTGGAAAAGCCGCCGACCGAGAAAGTTGAACCGATCACGATTCATGTGACGGCGGCGAACTGGAAATGGATTTTCAGCTATCCGGAAGAAAACATTGAAACGGTCAACTACGTCCATATTCCGGCCGGTGTGCCGGTCAAGTTTAAGCTGACTTCGGTCGGACCGATGAACTCGTTTTGGGTGCCGGAATTAGGCGGGCAAAAATATGCGATGGACGGCATGGAGACAGAGCTGATCTTGCAAGCCGACAAGCCCGGTTCCTACATGGGGCGGAGCGCCAACTTTTCCGGGGAAAAGTTCGCCCATATGGAGTTTGAGGTCGTCGCACAAACGGGAGATGACTTCCGAAAATGGGTGAATGAAGTGAAACAAACCGCCCCGAAGCTCGATGAGAAAAAATATACACAAATTTTAAAACCGGGGCTTGTTGGGCGAATGACGTTTTCGAACACCCACTTAGAATGGATTGACCATGCGAAACAAAACAGCCATCATGCAGATGGAAAGCCAATGAAAAACGACGATCAAAGCGATGAAGCGATGACAAACAGTCACCATCATGGGGAGTAGGAAAGGAGGAACGAAGGATGAAGTGGAGCGAGTTTTTTGTCACTGGTGAGCCGCTTATTTATGCGGCCGATGTCGCCATCGTCTTGACGATGGTCGGCATTGTGTTCGTGTTGACATATTTTAAAAAGTGGAAATGGCTGTGGAACGAATGGCTCACGACGGTGGACCATAAAAAAATCGGCGTCATGTACATTATTTGCGCGGTGCTTATGCTGTTCCGCGGCGGCGTCGATGCGCTTTTGATGCGGGCGCAGCTGACCGCGCCGAACATGAAGTTTCTTGACGCGCAACATTACAATGAAATTTTCACGACGCACGGGACGATTATGATTTTGTTTATGGCGATGCCGTTCATCATCGGTTTGATGAACATTGTCGTTCCGCTGCAAATCGGGGCGCGTGACGTCGCTTTTCCATATTTGAATGCGTTAAGCTTTTGGCTCTTTTTCTTCGGCGCGTTGCTGTTTAACATTTCGTTCGTCATCGGCGGATCGCCGGATGCCGGTTGGACGGCGTACTTCCCGCTTGCCAGCAACGAATTCAGCCATGGCGTCGGCAACAATTACTATGCCGTTGCCTTGCAAATTTCCGGGATCGGGACGTTGATGACAGGGATCAACTTCCTTGTCACGATTTTAAAAATGCGCGCGCCGGGCATGACATTGATGCGCATGCCGATGTTTACGTGGACGATTCTCATTACGTGCGTGCTCATTATTTTCGCTTTCCCGGTATTGACGGTCGCGTTGGCGTTAATGACGTTTGACCGGCTGTTTGATACGCAGTTTTTCACGATGGCCAACGGCGGCATGTCGATGTTATGGGCGAACTTGTTCTGGATTTGGGGCCACCCGGAAGTATATATCGTCATTTTGCCGGCATTCGGCATCTTCTCGGAAGTCGTCAGCACGTTTGCCGGGAAGCGTCTGTTCGGTTATAAAGCGATGGTCGGTTCGATCGTCGGCATTGCTTTCCTGAGCTTTATCGTTTGGGTGCACCACTTCTTTACGATGGGTGCCGGCCCGGCAGTGAACTCCGCCTTCTCGATTACGACGATGGCGATCGCCATTCCGACCGGGGTGAAAATTTTCAACTGGCTGTTTACGCTGCGGAAAGGAAAAATTCGCTTTACGACAGCGATGCTTTGGTCGCTGGCGTTCATCCCGAACTTTGTCATCGGCGGCGTGACGGGCGTCATGCTGGCGATGGCGGCGGCCGATTACCAATACCATAACAGCTATTTTCTCATCGCCCACTTCCATTATGTGTTGATTGCCGGTACGGTGTTCGCCTGCTTTGCCGGCTTGCATTACTGGTATCCGAAAATGTTTGGCCATATTTTAAACGAGCGGCTCGGCAAATGGACGTTTTGGCTGTTTATGATCGGCTTTAACATCTGCTTCTTCCCGATGTATTTCCTCGGGCTGATGGGGATGACGCGCCGCATGTACACGTACTCAGAAGGTCTCGGCTGGACGCCGCTGAACGTCGTGGCGACGGTTGGGGCGGCCTTGATGGGCATCGGGTTCATTGTGCTTTGCTATAACATTTACTACAGCGCCCGCTACGGCGAGCGCGACATGACCGGTGACCCGTGGAATGGGCGGACGCTCGAGTGGGCGACCGCGTCGCCGCCGGTGCATTATAACTTCCCGGTGACGCCGGTTGTCGAAGATTTGGATGCGTATTGGGTGATGAAGAAAAAATATGGCGGCTTCCAAGTGAAAGAAGAAGACTTGAAGCCGATCCATATGCCAAGCAACTCAGGGCGCCCGTTTTGGATGTCGGTGGCGTTTTTCGTCGCCGGGTTCGGCCTCGTGTTCAAATGGTTTGCGTTGGCGATTGTCGGTGCCTTGTTCATTGTGCTTGGGCTTATCCTCCGCTCATTTGAAGATGATGATGGCTACTATATTCCGATCGATGAGATTAAACGGATGGAGCGGGCGGCGCGAAAGGGGGCGTAACGAATGGGAGAAGTTGCACACCGTTATGATGAAACGCTGCCGCTGGAGTATCGGACACAAGAGAGTCGGTTGAACATATTGGGCTTTTGGATTTTCCTCGGGGCGGAAGTCGCGTTGTTTGCGACCTTGTTTGCCACCTATCTCGTCTTGTTCCAACGGACCGGCTCCGGGCCGACGGCAAGCGAATTGTTTGAAGTCAAGGACGTTCTCATCGAGACGTTGTTGCTTTTAACAAGCAGTTTTACGTGCGGGCTGGCTATTTTTGAAATGCGCCGCGGCCGGCTCGCCGGGCTGCTGGCTTGGCTGCTTGTCACGCTGTTGCTTGGTGCAGGGTTTATCGCGTTTGAAATTCGCGAGTTCATCCATTACGTCCATGAAGGGGCGACG
Source organism: Geobacillus sp. LEMMY01 (assembly GCF_002042905.1). Taxonomy (NCBI): domain Bacteria; kingdom Bacillati; phylum Bacillota; class Bacilli; order Caryophanales; family Anoxybacillaceae; genus Geobacillus; species Geobacillus sp. LEMMY01. The sequence goes on along the minus strand of NZ_MVKA01000006.1, from coordinate 34,703 downwards.
ATGCAGACGAGCGCGTTTTTATCGAGCTTTTTCGTGCTCGTCGGCACGCACGGCGCCCACGTCAGTCTAGGAATTGGCTGGATGATTTTGATCATCATCCAGCTCCTCCAGCGCGGCTTTACGCCGAAAACAGCGCGGAAAGTATTTATCGTCAGCTTGTATTGGCACTTTTTAGACGTCGTCTGGATTTTCATTTTCACGCTCGTCTATTTGCTAGGGATGGTGATGTAACATGGGCGCGAACGGCCATCACGAATCATTTCCTTGGAAACATATTATCGGTTTTGTTCTTTCGCTCGTCTTGACGTTTGCCGCCCTTTGGGTGGCGCTCTCATCCGGGCTACCGCTCAAAGCGGTCATTGTCATCATAGTCGTGTTTGCTGTGATTCAAGCAAGCTTGCAGCTGTTTATGTTCATGCACGTCAACGAAAGCGACAGCGGCCGCATTCAAACATTCAACATGGCGTACAGCTTCTTTATCGCCATTGTCGTTGTCGCCGGTTCGATTTGGGTGATGCAGTTTGTGTTGTAAAGTGGAGCTGGCCTCATGGCAGGCCGGCTTTTTTTCATAATGAGGGAGCGTTGGTGTTTTGGGAACGGATGGACTGCAACGCTTTGGCTGGGCCCGTTTGAAGGCTGACTGGCGCGTTTTTTTGTTTTTGGCCAGCCGGGTTTGCCTTTGCTTGCTCCATAATCAGCGAATGCTGGCCGATGGCCATAGATGAGAGCGCGGCCTTGCGCCAACTACAAAAAGCGCCTTGCCGATTCACGGCAAGACGCGTTTTACAATACTTTTGACAAAAACGCTTTCGTCCGCTCGTGCTGCGGGCGGTCGAACAAGTCTTCCGGCTTCCCTTCTTCGACGATGCAACCGCCGTCCATAAACAGGACGCGGTCGCCGACTTCGCGGGCAAAGCCCATTTCATGGGTGACGACAACCATCGTCATCCCTTCATTGGCCAGCTGCTTCATGACCGAGAGCACTTCCCCGACCATTTCCGGGTCAAGCGCTGATGTCGGCTCGTCAAACAGCATGATTTTTGGTTCCATGGCGAGCGCCCGGGCAATGGCAACGCGTTGCGCCTGTCCGCCGGAGAGAGAATCCGGATAGGCGTGCGCTTTATCTTGCAAACCGACTTTGGCGAGCAGCTCCATCGCCTTCGCCTCTGCTTTTTCACGCGGCCATTTGCGCACTTTCATCGGTGCCAGCGTGATATTGTTCAACACCGTCATGTGCGGAAACAAGTTAAAGCGTTGGAACACCATGCCCACTTCTTCACGCACTTTGTTTAAGTTCGTGTCTTTCGCTTTTAAGTTGATGCCATCAATGATAATTTCGCCTTCATCGAAATCTTCAAGCAAGTTTAAGCAGCGCAAAAACGTCGATTTCCCTGAACCGGATGGCCCGATGACAACGACCACTTCCCCTTCGCGGATGTGGGCGTTGATCCCTTTCAGCACTTCGAGCGATCCAAACGATTTTTTCAACTGGCGCACGTCGATCATGAGGTTGAATACTTCCTTTCAAGGTAATGTGACAATTTGCTTAACGACAGCGTCAAAACGAGATAGACAAATGCGACTGTTAAATACGGCTCCCAGACGCGGTAATACTCGCCGGCCGCTGCTTTCCCCCAGTACATGATTTCCGGGGCGGCGATGACCATCCCAAGCGACGAGTCTTTAATCAAGACAATAAATTCGTTGGCAAACGGCGGGATCATTCGCTTTAACGCCTGCGGCAAAATGATGTAGCGCATAGCCTGGGCGTGCGTCATGCCAAGCGAACGGGCTGCTTCCATTTGCCCTTTGTCGATGGACTGGATGCCGGCGCGGAAAATTTCCGCGACATACGCGGCGGAGTTGAGCGAAAGTGCAACAGCTAAAGAAACGATCGCATTTGGCTGAGCGAATAGAAGCGGCATGACGCCGAAATGGACGAGCAAAATTTGCACGACAAGCGGCGTGCCGCGGAAAAAGTTGATATACCAGACAAACGGCCAGCGGACAATGGGGTGGCTTGCCATTTTGCCAAGTCCGATGAACAAGCCGAGGATGAGGCCGAAGATGATGCCGACTAGTGACACGCCAATCGTCGCAAGTAGTCCTTGGAAAAAGTAGGGGGCGTATTCAACAATAATATCAAAACGAAAATCCATCGATCTCACCTTTCTCTACGAAAAATGCGTAACTTGCTGGCAGTTACGCATTTTTCTAAGTTCGTGCGTTTATTGTTGTTTTAAGCGTGCCATATTTGGTTCTTTGCCAAACCATTTTTTGTAGATTTCAGCGTATTTGCCGCTGTCCATCACTTTCTTTAATGCCTCATCCACTTTCGCTTTCAGTTCGCTGTCTTTCGGGAAAATCATGCCGTAATATTCATAAGCAAAGTTTTTCGGATCTTCGATGACTTTCAGTTTTTTGTTTGGGTTGTTTTTTACATATTCATTGGCGACAGCGTTGTCGGTGATGACAGCATCCACCCCGCCATTCAGCATTTCCATAATGGCGACGACGGTTGTCTCGAACTTTTTAATATGATTGCCTTTGCCAAACAGTTTTTCTGCGGCTTCTTGACCGGTTGTCGCGTTTTGGACGCCGATCGTTTTGCCTTTTAAGTCAAGAGCGTTTTTCACCGGGCTGTCCTCTTTTACTAAGATCACCTGTGTTGCTTCAAAGTATGGAGCCGAGAAGTCATACGTTTGTTTCCGTTCATCCGTAATCGTAATGCCGGAGATGCCCATGTCGATCTCTTTGCTTTGCAGCGAGGCAAACAGCGGATCCCAGCCGACGTTTTTCAATTCATAATCCAAGCCGGCTTCTTTCATGACCGCATCGAGAAGATCGACGTCAAACCCAACGATTTTCCCTTTTTCCATATACTCAAACGGCGCAAACGCCGCATCTGTCCCGACGACGATTTTTTTCTTTGCTTCCCCACCGCCGCCTGATGACGAATTTGTTTCCGTTGACTTGCCGCCGCAGGCGGCGAGCGCCATGAACAACGCAGCAACGACGACTGCGATCAACCCTTTCTTCAACATATTATAAAATCCCCCTTTGAAATCATTGTCGATGAACGATTATCATACTATCAATATTTTTGCGATTATGCAATAGGTTTTATAAAAATAATTGTTTGAACATTTTGGTATCCATTCCTTAATACAAAAAATATGTATTTATCAATGGTTTTATATAGAATCATCCTGATAAATAACAACGAATTGAATTTTTATAAAATAATGTTTATGAAAAGAAGCTGCAGTTATGTATGATTCTGAATTTACTAAATATTATATCGGAAAGAGAGAGTGTTGTACATCTTTTTTTAAATTCTTTTATTTTATCGGATTTGGAAAAAAATAAATACTATTGTATAAATATTATTTGTTCCATTATGATAAGAGTGCAGGTAACAAGACAACAAAGAAAGGGGAGCACGACATGGTTTTATTTTCAGTCATTGTCTACTTAGTTGGCATGCTGTGGATCGGCTATTGGGCGTATAAACGGACGTCGAATTTGTCCGATTATATGCTTGGCGGCCGGACGCTCGGGCCGGCGGTGACCGCGCTTAGCGCCGGGGCTTCCGACATGAGCGGCTGGTTGCTAATGGGGCTGCCGGGGGCGATGTATATCGATGGAGTGAGCGCCGCATGGATCGTCATCGGCTTGACGCTCGGCGCTTATGCAAATTGGCTGTTCGTTGCGCCGCGCTTGCGCGTCTATACAGAAGTGGCGAACGATTCGATTACGATTCCCGAGTTTTTGGAACACCGTTTCGGCGATCGGACGAAATTGTTGCGGATGGTGTCCGGGATCGTTATCATGGTCTTTTTTACGTTTTACGTCTCATCCGGCCTTGTCTCGGGCGGCGTGTTGTTTGAGAACTCGTTTGGCGTCAGCTACCATACTGGACTTTGGATCGTCGGCGGCGTTGTGGTCGCTTACACGCTGTTTGGCGGCTTTTTGGCGGTCAGCTGGACGGATTTTGTGCAAGGGACGATTATGTTCATTGCGTTGATTCTGGTGCCGGTGGTGACGCTGTTCCATACAGGCGGGCCAGTGGATACGATTGAGACGATCCGCGACATCGATCCAAACTTGTTGAATTTATGGAAAGGAACGAGTTTTCTCGGCATCATTTCGTTATTCGCCTGGGGGCTCGGCTATTTTGGCCAGCCGCATATTATCGTCCGCTTTATGGCTATTAAGTCGGTCAAAGAAATGAAAAGCGCCCGCCGCATCGGCATGGGTTGGATGATTTTCTCCGTTGTTGGGGCGATGTTGACGGGTCTTTTTGGAATCGCTTACTTTTCGCAGCGCGGCATGAAGCTTGATGATCCGGAAACGGTATTTATTAAGCTCGGGCACATTTTGTTCCATCCGATTATTACCGGGTTTTTGCTGGCAGCGATTTTAGCCGCAATTATGAGCACCATTTCATCCCAGCTGCTCGTCACCTCGAGCTCGCTGACCGAAGATTTGTATAAAGTGCTGTTCCGCCGCTCGGCTTCGGATAAGGAGCTTGTCTTTGTCGGGCGCCTGTCCGTGCTTATTGTTGCGGTTGTCGCGACCGCGTTGGCGTACACGAAAAACGACACGATTTTAAACTTGGTCGGCTACGCCTGGGCGGGCTTTGGCGCGTCATTCGGACCGGTCATTTTGTTGAGCTTATTCTGGCGGCGGATGACGAAATGGGGGGCGCTCGCCGGCATGGTTGCCGGGGCGTTGACGGTCATTCTTTGGACGCAATCCGCCTACTTAAAAGGGCTGTTGTATGAAATGATCCCCGGTTTTGCCGCCAGCTTGGCAGCGATTGTTATCGTCAGCTTGCTGACGAAGGAGCCAGAAGGGAAAGTAGCTGAACAATTTGATCGATTCAAGCAGTTGCTGTCCTAAAAATAGGCAAAAGGGTGTCCCCTTGTGCGCAGGGGCACCCTTTTTGTCGTTTAGGACTATTTCACTTGATTCCAATCCGGGTACAAGTCGATGCGCCGGTCGCGCCATGTCGCGACCGATCCTTTTTCCCGCACTTTGCGAAGGAGTGACAAGTCAAGGTCGGCGGTCACGATCATGTCGTCGTTGATCTCGCCGGCCGCGAGCACGCCGCCGGGCGGGAACGGGATGTCATTGGGCGTGATGACGGCCGCTTGGCCGAAATTGGCGCGCATAAAGTCGACCGTCGGAAGCGACCCGACCGTGCCGGTCGTGACGACATACACTTCGTTTTCGATGGCCCGCGCGTGGCAGCAATACCGTACGCGGTAAAACCCGTGCCGGTCATCCGTGCACGACGGACAGAAGATGACATCTGCCCCTTTGGCGCGCGCCAAGCGAACGATTTCCGGGAACTCGATGTCATAGCACGTCAAAATGGCGATCGTCGCTTTGTCCGTTTCAAAAACATGCACACCGTCGCCCGGAGCGATGTTCCACTCGTTCACTTCCGTCGGGGTGATGTGCAATTTCGCCTGCCGATGGATATGTCCGTCCGGCGTGAATAAATGGGCGACATTGTACAGCTTGCCGTTTTGGCGGATGACATGCGTGCCGCCAATCAAATACATGCCGGTGTCTTTGGCGAGCGACACAAACAGCTCGGTGTATTTTTCGGTATAATTCGGCAAGTCATCAATCGTCGCTTGCCGTCCGCCATCGAGTGGAATGGAAAGCAACTGCGTCGTGAAAAATTCCGGGAACAAGACAAATTCGGCGTCAAACTCTTGCGCCGTTTTCACGTAATGCGTCACTTGCGCGGCAAACTCGTCAAACGAATGGATGGTATGAAGATGATATTGGACAGCCGAGACGCGCAATGGCGGCACTCTCCTTTCTGCTTCTTTCATCGCATATAGTCTCCATTTTACCATAATGAAACCGGTTTGGCGCATCCATTCCCACCACCAGCAGGACAGCCGTATGAGGCGAAAACGAGCAGCGGCGCCTTTTTGGAGGCTGGTCGGGCGAATGCCGATGTTTCCGGTGAATGCACACAATCCCTTCATGACAAAGACAAGATCGAATCCTTGTCTACTGTTCTCCGTAGCGGCGGTACGCGCCGTGGTGCGTCGGCCCGACGTATTCGTTGAGCGGGAATGAGTGGCGAATGGCGGCGGTGATGAACGCTTTCGCCGTCGCAATGGCGTCTTTCACCGGCCGGCCTTTCGCCAGTTCGGCGGCGATGGCCGCCGAGAACGTGCAGCCCGCTCCGTGCGTATACGTCGTTTCAATCCGCTCCGATTCGAGGAGTTCAAACGTTTTGCCGTCATAAAGGACGTCGACCGCATAGTCGTGCGGAATTTTCCGCCCGCCTTTGACGATCACATACTGCGCTCCGAGCTCATGAATGCGCCCGGCTGCTTCTTTCATATCCTCGATCGTCTCAATGCGCGGCAGGCCGGCCAGTTGCGCTGCTTCAAACAAGTTTGGCGTCACGACCGTCGCTTTTGGTACGAGCGTTTCGCGGTAGCACACCGTGTTTTCCGGGTGGAGCGGCTCATCCGCCCCTTTGCATACCATGACCGGATCGACGATCGCATTTTTCAAACCATGCTTTTCAATCGTCCGCGCGGCCAGTTCAATGATGTCCGTCGTCGGCAGCATTCCCGTTTTCAAAGCGTCAACGCCGACGCCGACGATGATCGTCTCAAGCTGGGCTTCGATCGTTGCCAGGTCAACGGGGAACACTTGGTGCGCCCACCGGTTGTGCGGATCCATGGCGACGATTGTCGTGATGGCCGTCATTCCGTAAACGCCAAGCTCTTGGAACGTTTTTAAGTCCGCCTGCAGCCCGGCGCCGCCGCTGCTGTCCGACCCGGCGATCGTTAATGCTTTTGGCATTGTCATCGTACCCACTCTCCTTTTGTTTCAATGAATATCATGAATTCACCTTAAGATTGAAACAGTTGCTCTACATCGACGGAAAAGCCGTCAAGCGCACGTGAACATGCGGTGCCGGTTTTTTTCCAGACGCCGGCTTGTTCATATTGTCCATTGTCATTGAGCGAGTAGATTTGCACAACACGATGCATGGGGTTCACGATCCAGTATTCATGGACTCCGTATTGCATATACAAATTCAATTTGAACACGAGATCGTACGCCTGGTTGGAAGGGCTCAAAATCTCGATGATCAACGTTGGGACGCCGACAAATTTTGTGTCCGTTAATCCGCTTCGATCGCAGATCACGGTTAAATCAGGGACGACAATTTTCTTTCCTTCGATCCGTTCGTTCTTTAGTTCGATATCAAAAGGGGCATGAAACACTTCACACGGCTTTCCTTCTAAAAAATGGAACAGTTTGACGTGCAGCCGTCCCGATATGCGTTGGTGCTGGGTCGAAGGAGAGGGGGGCATAAACACAACGCCATCAATGTATTCTAAAACGCGGTCGGTTGTTTCCCGCATGCGTTGACACTCCACACGGCTAAAGCCGTGGGATTCTTGGGTCGTTGGCGTCCTCATCCATTTCTGGTTCGGACAACGCCCAAGTTCGGGGCTGTGTCATCAGCCCATCCCATCGGGTTAGGATGTACCCCGATGGGCGGCGCACCTGTGACCAGTGCGCTAGGTTAGGCGGCAAAGCCCGAAATCGCTTTGGCGATGTTGATCGCGCCATTCAAGTCAGCATGGAGAGTGTATCCGCACTTTTGGCATCGGAAGCGGATGCCGTTTCGGTTCGCTTTCTCTCGATGTCCACATTTACACGTTTGGCTCGTGTAGGTCGGCTTCACCCACTCCACCCGAATGCCCGCCATTTCCGCTTTATAGGCAATCATCGTTTGCAGTTGGTGAAATGCCCAAGAATGAAGGCTTCGTCCTGCTTCTTTGGCCGATGTTGCCCGTTTCCGAATCCCTGTCAACTCTTCCATCCGAATCACGCCAACACCGTTGGCGAGGGCAAAACGGACGATTTGACGGCTGATTTTATGGTTTCGATCCTTCATCCAGCGGGACTCTTTACGGCCGATTTTGCGAACCATATGGAGCTTCTTCGCTTGGCCCAACGTTCGCCGCAAAGCCGCATATCGTCGGCGAATGAAAGCGCATTGGCTGCCCTTGAAAAACAACGATTTCGTTCCCACGCTGGCAACGGCGATATAGCGAAGCCCAAGGTCAACCCCCATCACCTTTGTTTCGTGTCGCGGCTCCACTTCAAAGGTGATGGTGATCGCCAAGTACCATTTCTTTCTCTTTTTGTAGAGCTTGGCTGCCCCTTGTTTGGCGGTTCCATTGATAAGCCGATTCAGCCACGCTTCTTGATAGGAACGCGTGACGACCGGCACGCCAATTCGCTTCTCCAGTGTGGGGAAKGAAACCGTGTAGAACKCTCCTTTCTTTTCCACCTTCACGTTTTGATTGTTRAAGCAACACCAKAATGTTCGAAACTTCTTTGTTTTCTGGTTTTTCTTTTGGGACTTCACTTCTCGAATCGTCTGATTCACGACGGCAGAAGGAAACCGCTGCGATGAAAATTCTTTAAATCGTTTGCTCGTCGCTTGATTCAGCTCGGGATGATTCAACAGCCAATTCGCAAACGCGGTATTCACTTCTGTCATCCGTTCGTACATGTCTTGTTTGACTTTCGTTGGGTTGTGCAATTCCAGCTTTAGTGTGATGGTTGGCATGGATTCACCTCCTTGCAACAATGACAGGATACCATTTCCATATGAAGAAAACGGCTCACTTTCATCCCACGCCTAAAGAGCGTGGGCTTTCTCGTTCGTGAATCTGTAAATTTTTGGGTCGTGGTCATATTCCTCGTCAATTCGTTTTAGGCATCGTTCAATGATGCTGATCTTATTCAAAATCACATCATTTTTCATACACCGACCCACTTTCCGCAATTCGTTTTAACACCGGCTCCCTCTCTTCATTCAGCTTTGCATACATTTTCAACGTTTTCATTTCAAACTCCATTCGTTTCCGTTCGTCGCCACAATCGATCACCTTTGCGCTTGAGACGACTTGCGCTTGAAACACGGTGCTGGCTTGGCGCAAATCGACAAGATCGACATCGCGCCCTAACTTGTCAGCCAACTCCCCGGCGAGCCGAAACAGCTCATACGGATCATGCGGTTCGCCGTCGCTGACAAAGGCGATGTCGACATCGCTGTCTGGGCGCAGCGTCCCACGGGCGGCTGAACCGAACAGGTAGATGACGAACGGGTGAAGAGCCGGGCGGAGCGTCTGAATGATGATCGTCTCCATTTCGTTTGGCAATCGCGATGCCCCCTTGCGTTTTTCTTCATTATAGCAAAATTTTTTCGTTCCTGGAGAAAAGACGGAAAAAGAAAAAGAGGCGATGGCGACCGCCCCTTTTTACAGCGAAAATCCTTTATTCGTGCGAAAGAGTCTGACCTCAAGAAACGGACGTGCGGTCGATGAAAACGTTTGACCGAACGGCCGTCATTTTCTTGCACCACCGTCTTCCGAAATGACGCTGGATCCTTTGTTTGGGTCGAACGATTGGTACCATTGAACATCATTGAAAATATGCACGGGGAACCGTTCTTTGTCCAAAATGAGAAGATTGTACCGCAAGTCTCCATGATTGATTCGATTGATCAAATCTTTTGGTATATCATTTGTCCAAGTGGAAGAAATGGTGATGGTATATGATAACTGTCCGTTTGCCGGCAAAGGGCCTTTGACAGCGTTGGAACGGTCAACATGGGTCAGACGCGAGAGTTCCTCTGGATATTGAATGACGAAATAGTAATCTCGATACTGTTCAAGCAAACGGTACAGCTGTTCCGAGATGGTGTAATGAATCGTCAGCTCGATCGATCGACTTGTCGCCTTTGCAATAAATTGATTGACTAGAAAATGCGGAGGGAGAAATTTCTGTTCCAACGATAACGGCTTTTGTTCCGTCTCCGCTTTTTCATGTTCCTGCTTCGCTTTCTCCAACGGATGCGGCGCAACAGGGGCGGGGTCGTGTCCGCGTTCGCACGCCGCCAGCAAGAGAAAGCAGATGAAAAGGGGATGGAAAAATTTTTTGCTCATAAAATCACCATTCATGAGTGTTTAGTTTTGTTTAATGCTGTCGGAATATCCCTCATATGTCCATTGTCCGCTGACGGTTTTCGAGCTGATGAGAGTTCCTCTGCTGTAGTAATTTTCTTTACCGGTCGCTTTCACCCAACGGCTTCCATATCGAAGGGTATAGGTGGAATAAGGAGGGATCGTCCAAGTAACAGTTGTTGTTTTTTCCACCCGCGCTCCTAAACTTACTTCCGTACTAATTCCTACTTCCAGGACCATCTCGTTAAATGTGGACGACGAAGAAACAGTAGCGGTTGCATACGCTTCTCTCTTGACTGTGTGGGAAACAGTGTCAGTAGTAGATTTGTTGTTTACATGGGTATGAGTCCAATAAATGGTCAGCCCTCTTGTATCTGTGCTGTGAACGTATTCATATCCATCATAAGGGATATAGGTTGGATTGATTTCTGCTTCTGTCTTATTAAATGGGGTAAGAGAAAGCAATCCAGCCAAAAGAATCGGACTAATGGTTTGAATCATCTTTCTTTTGAACATCACAATCCCTCCTAATATTTAGAATTTATAACCTATTTTTAGCAAAAAAAAAGTAAGTGTCAATAATATTTCCAAAAAAATTATTTTATAAAATATTCACCCCTTCACTAAAAGTGTGCTTGACTGAATCGAGGTGAAAAATCGGTTTGATAAACGGTCCATTGGAAAGAAAGATCCGCCGAAAGCAAAATTGATGTTCGGCGGATCCTCTGTTGTAAGTTATGATTCGATTTTCGCCACAATGGCGTCTCCTTCAACGTCGATGCGGATTGCGCGCACGGGACTGCTTGCGTCAAGCAGGCAGTCGGCGATGTTGTCTTCGACTTGCTCTTGGATGACGCGGCGGAGCGGGCGGGCGCCGAAGGCCGGATGGTAGCCGAGTTCGGCCAGTTTTTCTTTCGCCGCTTCCGTCACTTCGAGTTCAATGCCTTGTTCGCGCATCGCCGCTTTGACGTCGGCGAGCATCAAATCGACAATTTCGAGCAAGTGCGCTTTTTCGAGCGGCTTGAACTCGATGATGGCGTCGAAGCGGTTCAAGAACTCCGGCTTGAAGTAGGCGCTCAACGAGTCAAGGACGCTTGTTTGTCCGTTGCCCTCTTTTTCAAAGCCGACGGTGATTTTTTTGTCGGTCACACCGGCGTTGCTTGTCGCGATGATGACGGTGTCTTTGAAGCTGACGGTGCGGCCTTGGCTGTCGGTTAAGCGGCCGTCTTCCAAAATTTGCAGGAAGATGTGCTGTACATCCGGGTGCGCTTTTTCAATCTCGTCGAGCAAGATGATGCTGTACGGATTGCGGCGCACTTTTTCTGTCAGCTGGCCGGCTTCTTCAAAGCCGACATAGCCCGGCGGCGAACCGATCAGCTTCGAGACCGAATGTTTCTCCATGTATTCGCTCATATCGAGGCGAATCATGGCGTCTTTTGTGCCAAACAGCTCCTCAGCGAGCGTTTTGGCGAGCTCCGTTTTCCCGACGCCGGTCGGGCCGACAAACAAGAACGAACCGATCGGGCGGTGTTTCGCTTTCAAGCCGGCGCGGCTGCGGCGGATCGCCTTGGCGACTTTTTTCACCGCTTCCGCTTGGCCGATTACTTTTTTCGCCAAGTTTTCTTCGAGATGTTTCATTTTTTCTTTTTCATCGGCTTGCAGTTTGCCGACCGGGATACCGGTTTTCTCGGCAATGATTTGCTCGATGTCCGCCACATCGACTGTTGGGCGTTCTTGGGTGACGCCTTGCTCGAGTTGTTTCTCAAGCTTCAGCTCTTCAGCGCGCAGTTTCGCTGCCAGTTCATAGTTTTCCTCTTTCGCCGCTTGTTCTTTTTCTTTCGCGATTTGGATCAATCGCTCTTGCAGTTGCTTTTCATCGGTCGGGCCGAGGCGCAAGTTCGCTTTCGAGCCGGCCTCGTCAAGCAAGTCGATCGCCTTGTCCGGGAGGAAGCGGTCTTGAATGTAGCGGTGCGACAATTTCACGCATGCTTCGATCGCTTCGTCCGTATAGCGGACATGATGGAATTGTTCGTATTTTGGCTGAATGCCTTTTAAGATGGCGATCGCTTCCTCAACGGTCGGCTCGTGGACGATGACCGGTTGGAAGCGGCGCTCAAGAGCCGCGTCTTTTTCAATTTGCCGGTATTCTTTGAGTGTCGTCGCCCCGACGACTTGCAGTTCGCCCCGGGCAAGCGCCGGTTTTAAAATGTTGCCAGCGTCCATGGAGCCTTCAGCGGCGCCAGCGCCGACGAGCAGATGGATTTCGTCAATGAACAAAATGATGTTTTTCCGCTCTTGCAGTTCGGCGATGAGCCGTTTCATCCGCTCTTCAAACTGGCCGCGGATGCCGGTGTTGGCAACAAGCGAAGCGACATCAAGCAAGTACACTTCCTTGTTTAACAGTTTTTCTGGCACTTGCCCTTCGGCAATTTTCAGCGCAAGCCCTTCAACGATGGCCGTTTTCCCGACGCCCGGCTCCCCAATCAACACCGGGTTGTTTTTGTTGCGGCGGTTTAAAATTTCCATGACGCGTGCGATTTCTTTGTCGCGGCCGATGACCGGATCGATCAAGCCCGCTTTGGCCATTTGCGTCAAGTTGCGGCCAAACTGATCCAAAAATCCGCCGCTATGGCTTTGCGGGCGTTTCGCCATCGTTTCTGGCGAGCTCATCCCCGCGTTGGCGGCTGTGAACGGGCTAGTAAAGAAGTCATCAAAGGAAAACGGCGAAAAGCCGAAGTTCATCATCGGAATCGACAATTGTTGTTTTTGTTTTTCATAGCATTCATGGCACAGATGAAGTTGTTGTTTTTCACCGTTCCATTGCAAGTTGACAAACACCGTTGCTTCACGTTGTTGGCATGCTTGGCAACGCATGAGGTATACCCCCTTTTTCCGTTATTTGGATTTGACTTTGACTTTCTTTGATCTTCTGACTTTATTATACTTTGACCTTTTTTGACTTTCAAGTGTTTTTTACAAAAAAATTGTGATAACGATGAAATGTTTTTGAAAAAATGGTGAATACTAATGTAGGTGCGGCAAAGCTATGATAAAGTGAAAAACAGAAAAAGAGGCGGAAAAGGCCTGCCTTCGGTGCTGACAACGGGGCGGCTGAACTACGTTTATAATGAATTTTAAGGAAAAAGGAGAAAGGTGAAGATGAGAAGACATTTTGGTTTAGCATTAACTACTATGCTTTTTGGGATGATGATCATGGCCGCTTGCACAAACAACAACAAGCAAGCCGAGACGCCGGCCGTGCTTGAAGTGAAAATGGATGTTCCGGATCACATCGATTTGAACAAGCCGACCAAGCTCTCCTGTGTCGTGACGTATGGCGGTGAAAAAGTGGACGATGCGAGCGAAGTAAAGTTTGAAGTATGGAAGCATGGAAGCAGCGAGCGGGAAATGATTGAAGCAAAGCATGACGGCGATGGCCGCTACTCGGTGGAAAAAACGTTTACCCAAGCGGGAACGTATTCGGTCGTTGCCCATGTGACAGCGCGCGATATGCATAACATGCCGAAAAAAGATATTGTCGCTGGCAACCCGGAACAGGCGGCAACGGCCGACGGTGCGGGCGAAAATTCCCAAGGCAGTGCTGAAGAACACCATCATGGCGCCGTCGCCATTTCGCTGTCATCCCGTTCGTTCGAAGCCGGGAAACCGGCGGCATTGACCGTCCATCTCACCAAAGACGGGAAGCCGTTTACGAACGCCACTGTTCGCTTTGAGATTTGGCAGGCCAACAACAAGCATGAATTTGTTGATGCGGATGAAAAAGGAAACGGCGAATACGAGGCCGTTGCCACGTTTGCCAACAAAGGAACGTATTCGGTGAAAGTGCATGTGGAAGCAGATCAATTGCACGAACATCAAGTCGAACAAGTGACTGTTCAGTAATGAAGGATGCCGAGGAAGGCATCCTTTTTTTTCTATTCGTCTTTCTTGTCCGCTGCGGACATATATATGGAAGTAAAGCAGTGGACAAGGAGAAGGAGAGGGCAGGCAGTGAAGAAGAAAACGGAATGGTCGGAGGCTTGGCAAATCGCCGCTGTCTACGTCGGCACGGTGATTGGAGCGGGATTTGCGACTGGCAGGGAAATTATTGAATTTTTTACCCGCTACGGAATGGCTGGGACGATCGGGGTGGCGGTCAGCGGCGTTTTGTTCACATGGGGCGGCGCGCGCCTGATGGTGATGGCGCGCCGCATTGGAGCCGCGTCATATGATGAATTGAATCGCTATTTGTTCGGAAGAATGTTGAGTCCGTTTGTGACGCTCGTGATGACGGCAATGATCGCGGGGGTGACGGCGGTGATGATCGCTGGGGCGGGCGCGGTGTTTGAAGAGCAGCTCGGCTGGCCGCGGCAGGCGGGCATCGCGCTGACGCTCGTTTTGGCGCTTCTTGTCATGTTGTTTGACCGCAAAGGGCTGTTTGGCGTCAACGTGTTTGTCGCGCCGATGATGGTGTTGTTTAGCTCCATCGCTTTTATCAAAACGATGATGGCTGGCGACTTGTGCCGCCTGGACATGGCCGCGGCGGACTATTCCCTCAAGGCGATGTTGTCGCCGTTTTCCTATACGGCGTTTAACTTGGCGATGGCCCAAGCGGTGCTTGTCCCCATCGCCCGTGAAGCGACCGATGAGCGAGCGGTGAGGCGCGGGGCGATGTTAGGTGGAATGGTGCTGACGGTTTTGCTGCTGTTGAACCATATGGTGCTGCTGTCGTTTCCACACAAGGACGATTATGATATTCCAATGGCAGAAGTCGTTCATACGTTTTTTACTGTGTTGTATTGGCTTTATGTCGTCGTCATTTACGGAGAAATTTTTACATCGGTCATCGGCGGCATGTTTGGGCTCGCACGTCAAGTGCGCGTTTGGGTGCCGTTTCGCGGGAAATGGCTGGGCGTGCTGCTCGTTTTGCTGTTTGCGGCGGTCAGCCCGTTTCATTACGGGGAGCTGCTGTCATTCATCTATCCGCTGTTTGGTTATATGAGTCTTGTGCTGTTGTGGCTTCTTTGGCGCCGGCAGCTGCCGCGCCGGTAAATGAGCCCTTTCGTTCCCCAAAGTTTTTTTGGTGAAGGGGGACGAAAGGGTTTCGTTTCGTTATGAGTGGAAGCGGGCGATCATTTTTTCTAAATCGCGCGCTGCCGCAGCCAACGTGTCTGCTTCCCGCGCTAGTTGGTGAAGGGCGAGCGTTTGTTGCTCAAGCCCAGTCGCTGTTTCTTGCACCATGTTTGAAAAATCGGCGGCGACGGTGCGTACGTCTCCCATCAGTCCGCCGAGCTGCTCGCCGTCGGCGGTGATGGCGTTAACATACGCTTCGTTTTGCTGAAGCAAGTCGTTCAGTTGGGCGAACATGCCTTGAAACGATGTGAACGTCTCCCCTGTTTTCCAAAGAGAGTCTTTCGTTTTTTCGACGTGGCGGCCGCTTCCTTGCATCGCATGCACGGCTTCTTTGAGCGCGTTCGTCATGGCGTCGAGCGAAGCGAAAATTTCAGCGGCGAAGGCGTTTGTATCTTCAGCGAGCTTCCGGACTTCTTGGGCGACGATCGAAAAGCCGCGGCCCGCTTCACCGGCCCGCGCCGCTTCAATCGAAGCGTTCAAGGCGAGCAAGTTCGTTTGCTTGGCGATCGTGCGAATGGCGGCGATCATCTCATGAACGCGCGCTGCTTCATTGGCTGCTTTGTCGATGAGGGCGGTCGTTTCGCCGATGCCGCGTTGCATCGCGTCCATGTTTGTTTTCGTTTCCTCAATGAGGCGGATGCCTTCGGCCGCTGACGACCAGGCGTCGCCCGCCTGCCGTACGACGCGTTCAACGGCGGCCCGCATGAACTGCACGCGTTCCACCATCTGCTGGATGACGTCATCCGCTTGCTCTACGGCGGCCGTTTGTTGTTTCGCTCCTTCGCGGAACGTTTCGACAGCGGCGGCAATTTCGTCAAACGATTCAGAAAGGCGGCGCATTTCCATCTGCTGTTCATGGCTGACATCATGCACTGTTTTGGCCGCTTTGCCGAGCTCGGCGATGATCGTGCGGATGCCGAGAATCATTTTGTTGATTTCGTAAGCGATTTGATGAAATTCATCCCGTTTTTTCGTCGTTTTCACTTCCGCCTGCAGTTGGCCGGAGGAGACGGTGCGGGCGACGCTGTACCAATGGCGAAGCTGGGCGGCAATGGCCCGATGCCAGGCGGCGCCAAGCCCAAGCCCAACCGCAGCGGCGAACAGCGCGGCAAAAACGGGCGGCGCCCCGGCAGCGGAAGCGGCCAGTCCGACGGCTGCGGGCGCGATGGCGATGCTTGCTAACACCCATTGCAAATACGGACGATGCATGAGCCGCCCCATCCGCAAATTGATCCGCCTTCCGCCCGGCTCCGTCCAAAGCGGGCAGCTGGCGTCAATCAACACTTCGCCTGTATCACGTTCGTACACTTGCAACAGCGGCTCGTTCGTGCGGGCAGCGGCGAGCCCGACCGGGTCGGCAAACACCCGCCCTTCACGGAGGCGGTTCGTATGGACGAGTCCGTATCCGTTTTCATCGACAAGAACAAAATATTCATCATGGCCAAGCCGTTCATCCAACAAGGCGCGGATGCGGTCGAGCTGCTCCTCAAGCGGGCGCGTTCGGTCGATTGACCGCCGCAGCGCTTCCGCAGTCTCCGTCGCTTTTTTCAACGCCCGTTTCGCCCGGCGCCGTTTCGTCAATTCGCTCATAGACGATTCTCCTTTTTTCGTTTTTATCTATCCTCAATAATATATAGAATATTTTGTCGAATCAATAGGGAAGAAGGGGGATGCATAAAAATGTTGGATGATTGGAAGACTATGCCGTAAACGGAAAGGCGAGGGGATGTCCGTGGGTTTGTTCTCATTTTGGAAAAAAAAGAAAAAGCGCCCCCCGCAGCGGCCCATTTCGCAGCTTTGGGAAAAACTGCGGCAATCAAGCGACTTCGTTGAATTGTCGTTTATCGTCGGGGGCAAGGAGCTGTCGATTTACTATTTTGATTCGCTCGTCGATCCGCAAGTGCTGCAAGAGCGGATTCTTTGCCATTTGCAAAACGACATTCCCCAGCATCCGACCGTCCGACTGGAAGACTTGCAGCAAATCGTGCCGATTCAGCGCATTGAGGTGAGCGAAGATGCAGCGCTGATTGAAGAAAAGGTATTGAAAGGGTTTGTCGCCGTCAGCTTCCGCGAGCAGCCGGGCAAGGTGGCGCTCATGAGTGCGGCGGATGAAAAATTAGGACTGCGGGAAAACAATGATTCGGAAAACGAATTCAGCGTCGTTGGGCCCAAAGTCGGATTTGTGGAAAATGTCGGCGTCAACTTGCATCTCATCCGCCGTCAAGTGGTGACGCCGAACCTTATCTTTCGGGAAATGTCGGTCGGCTCGGTGTCGAAAACGAAAGTTGTCATCGCCTACATCGACGGCGTGGTCAATCCAGACATCATACAGACGGTGACGCAGCGGCTTGAGACGATCCATTTTGATGTGGTGTTTGACAATGCCATTTTGGATCAGCTGCTTGCTGACAATTCGCGGACGCCGTTTCCGCTCTTTATCTCGACCGAGCGGATTGAACGGGCCGTTTATGCGCTCGCCTCGGGGCAAGTGGTCATTTTTTGCGACGGCTCCCCGTATGCCGTGATCGGTCCCGCCGCCCTTTTCGATTTTTTTACGTCGCCGGAAGACTATTATCTGCCGTGGGTGCTCGGTACGTTTTTCCGGCTCATTCGGTTTTTCGGCGTTGCGTTTTCCGTGTTGGCGTCGCCGATTTATGTGGCGGTGCTGACGTATCATTACGAAATGATCCCCGAAGACTTGCTTGGTCCGATCATTTATTCACGCTCGAACGTGCCATTTCCGCCGATGCTCGAGGTGCTGTTTTTGGAAATTACGATTGAGCTGTTGCGCGAGGCCGGGGCGCGGCTGCCGACGAAAGTCGCGCAAACGCTCGGGATTGTCGGCGGGATTGTCATCGGGCAAGCAACCGTTGATGCCGGGCTGACGAGTACGATTTTGTTGATTGTCGTCGCGTTGGCGGCGCTCGCTTCGTTTACAACGCCGATTTTCAAAATGTCCAACACGATTCGGTTCATCCGGTTTCCATTTATTTTGTTCGCCGCTTTCTGGGGCGGGATCGGCATCATCTTTGCTGTCTGTGGACTGCTCATTCATTTAGGGCGGCTGCAGTCGTTTGGCTATCCGTATTTGCTGCCGTTTTATCCGCTTCGTGTGCGCAACTTCCGCGATACGTTCATTCGTTCGCCATACAGTGAAACGGCGGAGCGGCCGATGTTCCTTCGCCCGCGGTCGCGGTTTCGCTATGATCCGAACGAGGCGAAGCAAAAACGCGATATTGATGAGTAAGGGGGATCATGATGAGGCGTGAGCTCGCATGGATCGGTGCGCTTCTGTTGCTTAGCGGCTGCGCCAGTTCGCGGCCGATTGACGAAATTCAAATTATCCAGCAGATGGGTTATGATTTCGAGAACGGCCGCTACACCGGCACTGCCGTCTACCCGACGTTCAAGCAGGGGCCGATGACAAAGCCGAATGTATTGACGACGACCTCGCCGACGATCTATGACCTCATCCCGCGCCTGTCATCGAAATCGGCGCTGCCGATTGAGGAAGGGCAGCTGCGGCTCATTTTGTTTGGCCGGGAGTTCGCTAGGCGCGGGGTGACGCAAATTACGCATAGCCTCGCGCGCAACAACAAAGTCGGCAGCCATTTGTTGCTTGGCGTGGCGGAAGAGAGTGCCCGGGAGTTGCTGAAAATCACGGCGAAAACGACGCTAAGCGATACATTGTATTTGCCGAATCTTGTGGAGCAGAATGAACAGTCGATGAACTTGCCGAAGACGAATTTGCACTTGTTTTTGTATCGCTATTTTTCCTCGGGGAGTGACCCGTTTTTGCCGTACTTTGAGAAAAAAGGAGATTTCGTCAAGCTCGAAGGGGTCGCTTTGTTTCGCGACGACAAATATGTCGGGCATATTAGTTTGCGCGATTCGTTTTTGATGAAAATTTTGCTCGGGGAAACGAAAAACGGCGTCTATCAGCTGAAAGTTGGGAATCGTGGCAAACGGGGCGAGGATCGGGTGATGTTGCAAAACTTATGGGCGAAGCCGATCTACAAATGGAAGCGTGATGGAAGCCGCCATGCGATTGACGTGTTCGTCCATATCCATGCGTCGGTAAGGGATTACCCGTCATGGCTCGATCAGCCGGGAGATGATTTGTTTGACGATGTAAAGAAGAAAATGGAAAGCGAATTAGAGCATAATATGCGCCGGTTATTCCGTTATTTTCAGAAAAAACGGATTGATCCGCTCGGCATCGGCGATTTTGTCCGCAGCGTGACAAGACATTGGGATCCCGATGCGTTTTACCGCGAATACCCGGATATCGACATCCGTCCGCATGTAACGGTGGACATCGTCCATACAGGCATTGGCGAATAAGACGGGGATCATGAGGAGGGATAACGATGAAGCAGGCCATTCAGGAACGGTTTCTCATCTCCCCGTTTCTTGTGTTTTTTGTCATTCATTCAACGCAAGTCGGCGTCGGGATGCTCACCTTTCAGCGCCCGCTCATGAAAGAGGCGGGGCAGGATGCTTGGATGGCTGTCTTACTGGCCGGACTGGCGGCGCATGGGCTCGTTTGGCTCATGTATCGTCTGCTTTCCTACTCGCCGTCCGGAGGAGACATCGTGTCGCTTCATGAACGGTACTTCGGGCGGTGGATCGGCGGAGCGCTGAGCATTGGGCTGCTTTTTTACTACGCGTTGGCGGCGTTTATGGTGCTTCAATCATACATTGAAATTATTAAAGTATGGGTGTTCCCGTTGATGGGTGTGTGGCAGTTCAGCCTCGTTTTTTTGCTGCTGACGTATTACGCCGTCCTCGGCGGGTTTCGCGTCGTCGCCGGCTTATGCGTTTGGGGAGTCGTGATTCCGCTGTTGACGATTTTTCCGATGGTTTTCTTTCCGCTTGAGTATGCTCAATACCGGAACTTATTGCCGGTGTTCGACCATTCGTTTGGGCAATTGGCAAAAGCATCGAAAGAGATGACGCTTCAATGTTTAGGGTTTGAAATGTTGCTCATGTATTACCCGTTTTTAAAAAATGCTCCGTCCTCGCAAAAGTGGGCGCACGCTGCCAATGCCTTCACGACGTTCATTTACCTTGTTGTGATGTTGATTTCGATTGTGTTTTATAACAAGGAACAAATTCAGCATATTACATGGCCGACGCTGACGCTTGCCAAAATTCCAGAAGTGCCGTTTATCGAGCGGATGGAGTATATTGTCATCTCGATTTACGTACTCGTTGTGTTCCCGATCATCGCGGTCTCTATTTGGGCGGCGACGCGCGTGGTCAAACAGCTGTTTGCCGTTCAGCAACGCCGTTCGTTGCCTGTGCTGCTTGCCGTCTTGTTTGTCGGAACGCTGTTTGTTCAAGAGAAAACCGATATCGATCGGTTGATGAAATGGACAGCTGAGGCCGGGCTTTATCTTGTCGCCGTCTATGTTCCGCTTTTGTATGTGTACGTATGGGCGGCGGAAAAAGTGAAAAAGACGCTACAACAAAAACCGTGAATATGATATAGTAAAAAAGAAAACAGAAGAATAACAATTCCGTACATTTGTACGGGAGAGGTTTCTAGCAAAACCCTCTATAAAAAACTAGGGACGGCTGTATCCTAGGGGTATGGCCTTTTTTGTTTTGGAAACCTCTTCTTCTGCCGATTCAGGAGGAGGTTGATCAACATGAAGAGGAAGGAAGAAAAAGCGGTTGTCGTCTTCAGCGGCGGCCAAGACAGCACGACGTGTTTGTTTTGGGCGAAAAAGCGGTTTGTGGAAGTCGAAGCGGTGACGTTTGACTACGGCCAGCGCCACCGCCGGGAAATTGACGTCGCTCAAGCGATCGCTGACGAGCTTGGCGTCCGCCATACAGTGCTTGATTTGTCGCTTCTCGGGCAGTTGGCGCCGAACGCCTTGACGCGGCGCGACATTGCCATTGAACAAAAGGAAGGTGAGCTGCCGACGACGTTTGTTGACGGACGCAATTTATTGTTTTTATCATTCGCTGCCGTGTTCGCCAAACAGCGGGGCGCGCGCCATATTGTGACTGGAGTGTGCGAAACAGATTTCAGCGGCTATCCGGACTGCCGTGATGTGTTTATCAAATCATTGAACGTCACGCTGAATTTAGCGATGGATTACGAATTTGTCATTCATACGCCGCTCATGTGGCTGACGAAAGCGGAGACGTGGAAGCTCGCTGATGAGCTTGGGGCGCTCGAGTTCATTCGCACGAAGACGCTGACGTGCTATAACGGCATCATCGCCGACGGCTGCGGCGAATGTCCAGCGTGCGTGTTGCGCAAGCGCGGACTTGACGAGTATTTGCGGGAGAAGGCGGGGGACAAGGTGCGATGATGCATCAGTTGTATCCGCAAGTTATGCATAACTATCGCTATGAGTTGAACAAAGATATGCACATCGCCGCCGCCCATTTCATCCCGCACGAAGCGGCCGGGAGCTGCGCAAACGTGCACGGTCACACGTACATCGTCAATGTGACGGTCGCCGGCGATGAGCTCGATGAGAGCGGTTTTTTAGTCAACTTTCAAACGTTAAAACAGCTCGTTCATCGCAAGCTGGACCATACGCTGCTCAACGACCATAGCGATTGGTTTGACGGTCATGACCCGAACCGGTTTCCGACGTCGGAAGTGGTGGCGCGCACGATTTATGAAACGATTCAGCGCTATTTGGATACGCTGCCGCACAAGCCGAAATGTTTGCAAGTGTTTGTCCGCGAAACGCCGACAAGTTATGTCGTCTACCGGCCGAAAGCGGGGGAGCGGTAATGGCGCGCACGATTCCGGTGTTGGAGATTTTTGGTCCGACCATCCAAGGAGAGGGAATGGTGATCGGCCAAAAGACGATGTTCGTCCGCACAGCCGGCTGCGACTACCGCTGCCGCTGGTGCGATTCGGCGTTTACGTGGGACGGATCAGCGAAAGACGAGATCGAGCAGCTGACGGCAGACGAAATTTGGCGGCGGCTTGAAGCCATTGGCGGCCGCCGCTTCCGCCACGTGACGATTTCAGGCGGCAACCCGCTTCTGATTGCGGCTCTTGGGGAGCTCATCGCGCTTCTTCATGAAAAAGGGATGCGGGTCGCGGTTGAAACGCAAGGGAGCCGTTGGCAGGATTGGCTGCTTGACATTGACGACGTCACCCTTTCCCCGAAGCCGCCAAGCTCGGGGATGAACACCGACTGGTCGGCGCTCGATCAAATCATTGAACGGCTGCAGGCTGACCAAAGCCGGGTGCGGCGCATCAGCTTGAAAGTCGTCGTCTTTGATGACGCCGATTTGGCGTATGCGAAAGAGGTGCACTGCCGCTACCCAGGTGTTCCGTTTTATTTGCAGACAGGAAACGCCGATGTGGCCGATTCGGATGTGGATGCACTCCGCGCGAAGCTTCTCAGTCGGTTGGAATGGCTCGTGGAACAAGCCGCCGATTCGGAGGAGCTGGCAGACGTCCACATCCTGCCGCAGCTGCACACGCTTCTTTGGGGAAACAAGCGCGGCGTGTAAAGCGGGGGTGCGGCGGCTCACTTTGCATTGATAAATAAGGGAGGAATGAAGGAATGGCGGGAAGAAAAGAGGAAGAATTGAAAGACTTGACGCTGCTTGGCAATCAAGGGACAACGTATTCGTTTACGTACAATCCCAATCTTCTTGAAGTGTTTGACAACAAACATCCTGACCGGGATTATTTCGTGAAGTTCAATTGTCCGGAGTTTACGACGTTGTGTCAATAAGGGCACACTTCAGCGGTGACGCTGTCGGCTAAACCTTGTGAATTCAGGGGAAGAAAGGGTAGGGGGAGACTTATAGACAATGGATTGAGTCTTGTTGTATAATACAAGCAACCGCAAGGAACGTACGTTCTTGTTGGAGGTGCTTGTATTGGACAAAGCCCCTTGGAGAGATAAAGAGTGGTTCATTAAAGAGTTTATTTATAACGGGAAAAGTATCCATGAACTTTCTTGTGAATTAGGGCTCGATTGGTCAAGTCTTGAGAGGTGGCGTCAAGTTCATGGGCTTCCGAAACATTCAGATAAAGAGAAGATTATCCAACAGTACGGACTCGAAGTCTGGACTAATATTATACAATGGGGTTAGGGTTAATGAGGAAAATCAACTTATTCATCTTTTAACCCCCTACTTTTCCGACCCTGAGCCAAGCCTCAGACGGCAAGCGGTTGCTCCGTTTGAGGAAGGTGCAGAGACTATCGAAATCACTTCAGGGTGAAGCGAGTAAGAGTAGCTCTGAAGGAAGAGAGTAGAGTACACCGTTGCACATTGTTGCCGCGGTGGAAGCGCAAGGGTTCTTATTCAGTATCGCAGCTGAATAAGAATAAGATATAGTCCACCTGTTTGCTTCAGCAAACAGTTGCCAAAAACCGGACAACCGGACTTCGCGACGATTTACATCAGCTACATCCCGGACAAAAAATGCGTCGAAAGCAAGTCACTGAAGCTGTATTTGTTCAGCTTCCGCAATCATGGCGACTTTCACGAAGATTGCGTCAACATCATTATGAACGATTTGATTAAAGTCATGGAACCGCGCTATATCGAAGTGTGGGGCAAATTCACCCCGCGCGGCGGCATTTCCATCGATCCGTACTGCAACTGGGGGCGCCCGGGGACGAAATACGAAAAAATGGCGGAATACCGGCTGCTCAATCATGACTTGTATCCAGAAAAAGTCGACAACCGCTAGAGATGAAAAAAGAGGTAGTTTTTTCGCCCCAACTCCTATATAATGGACAATGAATGTTTGCCTTGGGGGTTTTAGCGTTGGAGCGAAGAACAGCTCTTTTGCTTGGGGCGAGCGGTTTGGTCGGCGGAGAGTTGCTGAAGCTGTTGCTGCAGTCGGATTTGTACCGCTGTGTGACGATTTTCGTCCGCACTCCGCTGCCGGTGGAACATGAAAAGCTGCAGCAAGTCGTCGTCGATTTTGCGCGGCTTGAATCGTACGAACGATATTTTTATGTGGACGATGTGTTTTGCTGCCTAGGGACGACGCGCAAAAAGGCGAAAACAAAGCAGCAGTTCATTCAAGTCGACTATGAATATACGCTGCGCGCCGCGGCGCTGGCGGAAAAGTGCCGCGTGAAAAGCTTTTTGACCGTCTCTTCGGTTGGCGCTAACCCGTGTTCGCCGTTTTTCTACCAGCGAGTCAAAGGAGAGACGGAAGAAGCGTTGCAGCGGCTTTCCATTCCATCGCTTCATATTTTCCGTCCGTCGCTGCTTGTCGGCAAGCGTCGGGAGTTCCGCCTCGGTGAAGCGTTAGGCGGGTGGTTGTTATGCCGTCTTCCGTTTTTGTTCATCGGCAAATGGAAAAAGTATAAGCCGGTTGACGCCCATCAGCTTGCTTTGGCCATGTTTTACCGGGCGGCGTCAGCAACGAGCGGCGTCCATATCTATGAATGTGATGAACTCGCCCGCATTTCGTAAACAAAAAAGAGGCTCTTGGCAGCCTCTTTTTTTTCTATTCGATGATTTTATAGTTTTTATGATTGACGACTGTCCGCTCTTGCAAATCGAGTTCACGATAGTTTTCCATATACGTCAAATCAACGATGACTGAGTTTTCATTCACCTTCTCCACAATGCCGCGCAGTCCATTTTTAAACTCGATAATATCTCCGACTTTCGCTTTTTTATTCGTCATCATCATTCCCCTTTTTCATCGTCTTTTGTTCTAGTTTGCCTTATTTTCCACTGCAAGTAAAGGGGTTTCTTTCCTAAAAGGCTGGTGAAAAACAACTTTTTTCACCAAATCGGTGGTCTCCAACTGGAAAAGAGAGCTGATCTTACAGAAAAAAGCCGTCTGAAAGCCCATGGTTTTCATCGTGGGAGGAAAGACGGCGTTGTTCTGGAATCCCTTCATGGGATGGCTTGGAGCAACCATTTTTATTTCCAAATGTTGCAGTATGACTATGAAAATGATACAATTCATAATATGGAACAAGAATATCGAAGAACGAAAACAACGGTATCTTTCATTCACTATCATTTTGTTTTCTGCCCGCGCTATCGAAGAAAAGTGCTGGTGGGCAAAGTGGAGGAGCGATTCAAGCGGTTAGTAGAAGACATTTGTCAGGAGAATAACTGAATCATCCTTGCTACGGAAGTAATGCCTGATCATTGTCATTTATTTTTGAATTGTCTCCCTTCTGATTCTCCATCAGACATGATGGCCAAAGTGAAAGGAGTGACTTCCAGACGATTAAGGCAAGAATTTCAACACTTGTCTCATCTGCCGAGTCTTTGGACACGCTCTTTCTTCGTTAGTACAGCAGGGAATGTATCAAGTGAAATCATCAAACGTTATGTGGAATCTCAAAAGAAAAGGGGGTGAATCCATGCCGACCATCACACTAAAGCTGGAGCTGCACAACCCAACGAAAGTCAAACAAGACATGTACGAACGGATGACAGAAGTGAATACCGCGTTTGCGAATTGGCTGTTGAATCATCCCAAGCTGAATCAAGCGACGAGCAAACGATTTAAAGAATTTTCATCGCAGCGGTTTCCTTCCGCCGTCGTGAATCAGACGATTCGAGAAGTGAAGTCCCGAAAGAAAAATCAGAAAACAAGGAAGTTTCGAACATTATGGTGTTGCTTTAACAATCAAAACGTGAAGGTGGAAAAGAAAGGGGAGTTCTACACGGTTTCATTCCCCACACTGGAGAAGCGAATTGGCGTGCCAGTGGTCACGCGCCCCTATCAAGAAGCATGGCTGAATCGGCTGCTTCATGGAACCGCCAAACAAGGGGCGGCCAAGCTCTACAAAAAGAGAAAGAAATGGTACTTGGCTATCACCATCACCTTTGAAGTGGAGCCACGACACGAAACAAAGGTGATGGGGGTTGACCTTGGGCTTCGCTATATCGCCGTTGCCAGCGTGGGAACGAAATCGTTGTTTTTCAAGGGCAGCCAATGCGCYTTTGTGCGYCGACGATATGCGGCTTTGCGGCGAACGTTGGGCAAAGCCAAGAAGCTCCATATGATTCGCAAAATCGGCCGTAAAGAGTCCCGCTGGATGAAGGATATGAACCACAAAATCAGCCGTCAACTCGTCCGTTTTGCCCTCGCCAACGGTGTTGGCGTGATTCGGATGGAAGAGTTGACGGGGATTCGAAAGCGGGCAGCATCGGCCAAAGAAGCAGGACGAAGCCTTCACTCTTGGGCGTTTCATCAACTGCAAACGATGATTGCCTATAAAGCTGAGATGGCAGGGATTCGGGTCGAGTGGGTGAAGCCGACCTACACAAGCCAAACGTGTAAATGTGGGCATCGGGAGAAAGCCAACCGCAACGGCATCCACTTCCAATGCCAAGCGTGCGGATACACCATCCATGCCGACTTGAATGGCGCCATCAACATCGCCAAAGCGATTTCGGGCTTGAGCGCCGAACCTAGCGCACTGGTCACAGGTGCGCCGCCCATTGGGGTACATCTTAACCCGATGGGACGGGGTGATGGCACACCCCTGAACTTGGGCGTTGTCCGAACTAGAAATGGATGAGGACGCGAACGACCCAAGAATCCCACGCCTTTAGGCGTGTGGAGTGTCAAATGGTTTATCAAATTGAGAAACAACGTGATGGAGCCGCTTTTTCACTAAATCACCTGTGGCCTAAAACTTTGAACGCTCTCCCACCTACGCTCACGCGTGAAAGTGGGAGTCTTCTCGGCGGGAGATGATAAAGAAAAAGCAGAGAAGGCTTGCCCCATACCCATCAAGTTAAGAATTTTGGTCTTTGTGCATCGTCAAAAACATGGTATCCTTTCTAACGAACACTCCACGTTAGAAAGGATTTTTTTCATGGAAAAACAAATGAAAGCATGGATTCAAACCATTCGTCAACTCTTTTCTCCCGAAGAATGAACCCGTCTCGCACGGAAAACAGGCTTTATCCGGCGGCAGCGTTCGTTAACGGCGGAAGCCTTTCTGACTCTCTGTGCATGGGGAGATGGCTCACTGGCAAAACAGTCGCTTCAGCGGTTGTGTGCGGCCTTGACGCTCTGGCATGGCTGTTCCCTTTCAAGCGAAGGCTTGAATCAGCGTTTTACCGATCGGGCCGTAGCATTTTTGCGAGAAGTGTTTTTCCTTCTCCTTCTGCATCAACGTCCGTTGCTTTTGTCAGCCATGGAGACCTATCGAACTTGTTTTACCCGCCTGCGGATTTTGGACTCAACCAGCTTTTTGGTTCCCGCTGACTATGGGGAAGACTATCGAGGTTCCGTTTCGTCGGGGGCAAAACTTTAGTTTGAATATGATTTGTTATCCGGCGCCTGCCTTCAGCTATGCGTTCAATCGGCCAATGACTCGGACGCCCGTTTTGCCTATCATGCCCAGCACACGATTTTACCGAATGACCTATGTATTCGGGATTTGGGCTTTTTCTCCGTTGCCGCACTGGCCGAGATCGACGCCCGCGGAGCGTATTCTATTACTCGGCTCCGTTCCGATATGAAAGTGTATATCAAGGAGAATGGCCAGTGGAAGGAATGGGATTGGGAATCCCTTGGGAATCAATTAGAGGAAGGGGAATCAGTGGAAATGGAGCATGTATACATCGGGCATGAGCGCTTGTATATCCCACGCTTGATTTTTCGACGTCTGACGGCGGAAGAATGGCAAAAACGGATGGCGTATGTGCGAAAAAAGGAAAAAAGAAAAGGGAAGGCGCTGGCACGCCAAACCCTCGAACAAAAGAAATACCACATCTTACTGACGAATTTACCACAAGAGTCGTTTGATGGTCAACAGGTTTATGAGCTCTATTCCCTGCGCTGGCAAATGGAATGGTTGTTTAAAGCCTGGAAATCCGTATTTGATTTGGAGAAAGTCAAGGAGATGAAAAAAGAACGTTTCGAATGCCATTTATACGGGACGTTGATTGCCATTTTGGCCACCCAGACGTTTCTGTTTCAAGCTCGGATGTATTGGCATCAAAAGGAAGACATTCAAATCAGTGAACAGAAAGCGCTCGATCTTCTCCAATCGTATTGGCACCAGTTGCTTTTGCGTTCGCATATGGCGGAAATCAACCTTTTCTCTCTCCTTTCCCTGTTACGAAAACATGCCAAGAAAGGTCGAAGGAAAGGGGAAGAAACGGCATCAGATATCTTAACGAAATTAGAGATATGGTAGAATTAGATATGGATATAAATACCAAATACCCCTCTTCTGGAGGGGTATTTGGTATGCCCAATAATGGATGTGATCCCCATCATTCACTGCGGGGATGAACACGAGTATCGTCTTAAAAATTTTATACCGCTAAACTTGACGGGTATGAAGGCTTGCCCCCCTTGCTCCCGCCTTACTTAGCAAAGACGTGGTTGCCGATGACGACGGTCACTGGACGCGAGCGCAGCCATTTGCTTTTCGCCGTTTTCGGATTATAGAAATAGAGCGAGCCGTTTCCTAAACCGCGAAAAGCAAGTGCTTCTTCAACGGCGCGGTATGATTCACGGTCGGCCGGTTCGTTGATCGATCCGTTTGCGACCGGCGTGAATGCATAATGGCCGCCAGAGCGCTCATAAATGACGGCGCGGATCGTATCCGGAAAATCCGGATGGTCGACGCGGTTGAGCACGACCGTTGCCACGGCCACTTTTCCGGCGTATGGCTCCCCTTTCGCCTCGGCATGGACGAGGCGGGCGAGCAAGTCTTTCTCCGCCGCTGTGATGCCGGCATCAGGGATGACGAGTTTTTCGCCAGGGTACAATAGATCGCCTTTGCGATTCTTTTGTTTCAGTTGTTTCAGCGGCACACCGTATTGTTTGGCGATTTTCCAAAGCGTGTCGCCGCGCTTGACGGTGTGGATCGTCGCCGCATCGGCATGGCCGGCAAAGAAAAATATGCCGCACAACATAGCCGTTACCCATGCTTTTGCTTGTTTCATCCACATCCCTCCTTTTGTCTTGCAAACTCGCTACTAGCGTAACAAGGATAGAAGGATGAGTCATTATCTAATTGATGGAAAAATGCTGGATGTGTTGAAATAACTAGAGTCGTAGAGGAGCTGGAAATTTTTTCGCACACAAAACATCCCAGCTTTCTGTGGCGAAAGCCGGGATAGGATGGAAGGAAAAACAGGAAGATCAACTTCGTGGAGATTCAAGATAATGGTAAATAACGTGGCCGCCGCGCTGGGCGATGCCGCGAAACTGTTTGAAGTCGGGCTGTTTGACGAGCACGGCACGAAAAATAGGGAAGTCCTCTTTTTTCACCAACAGTTCGGAGATGATTCCGTTGCGCAATTCATCGATTTGCTTGGCCGCCAGTGCTTCATCCATCGCATATCCCCCCAAGCGTTGATTCGGCATCGTCACCGTTATTTATCGTATCACAGACGCCAGTTGGGTTAAATACCTATATTTTGGCCGGGCAAACACCCTTTGCTTGTTCCGACATACAATATGGGTGGGTACGCGCCCCGAGAATAATAAGCAAGAAAGGGAGAGAACAATGAATCATTGGGATCCGTATATGAATGGTCCGTTTTCAACCTCTTCCGGCCATGACAATGAAGCCGGATGGATGGATAATAACGTGCCGCCGATGGCTCCGCTATCGGCAACGACGCCAAATGAAGCGACGCCGACTCAAGTGATGCCGATGGCGTATTATCCGCCGGCAGCGCCTTATGGCTATTGGTGTCCACCGGTTGCGCCGCCAGCGCCGCTTGTCAGTCCGGTCCATCTTGACAGTCCAGACAGTCCGGACGGGTTTGACAGCCCGGACAGCTCCGATATGATGCCGCCGGCGCCGCCGCTCGGTTTAGGAGCCGAGCCGAATATGGCCCATGTTTCCGCTTGGCCGATGGGTGGGAAAGAAAACACGCCGCCGATGACGCCTGATGACGCCGCTATTCCGTATGGAATGACGGCCCCGTATGCAGAAAACATTCCTCCGGCTGGCAGCACGGCTCCCGTGGCCGTTCCTGGCACTTGTGCAACACCAGGTTTCGTTCCCGGCGCACTTCCGTATGCGCCGCTGTACTATCCGCCGATGGCGCCGCAGCCGTATGCCCCGGTGATGCCGTATGGCTATCCTGCTGCGCCGCTGCCTCCATATTATGGCGAAGGAACCCCGTATGCGCCTGGCTTTCCAATCTCGTACGGCCCCTATCGGTAAGATGCCAAAAAAGACCGTCATTAGACGGTCTTTTTTGGCGAAAAACGACAATGATCTATGTGTCAAAGACCTCGTCGGTTGACGCCCACGATCCGGCGCTGTGGAAGGGAGGCGCTCCCTGTTCCACTGCGGTCTCTTCTGAATTTGGAACGGTTTCAAACCCTTTGCGGGTCAGCCGGACGGAGCGTTGGCGTTTGCGGCCGCCTCTTTTTTGCCGCGGGCATGTTTTTTTCACTGACGCTGATGGTATAATAAGGCACAGAGTTTTTCTTGGGAACGAAAGTCTAGAAGGCCGGTGAATTAATGGGGCATAGACTTCCCTCATGTCGAATTTTGGAGACCATTCTCCCCGCCATTTGGCGCCAAAGGACGGGAAGACGAGCAGGACTTCCTGCTCCAAATTCCGTTTTTGCGCACGCCAAAGAGCCGGTCCCCCCTCGTTTTTTTCGAAACCGGCACAATCGCTTCAGATTTTGCACGACGGCGGTCAACAGCGCCTGTTCTTCCATGGCGTCCAGGCCCCGGCTTCGGGCCCGGTCCAGCCCATGACATTCCTTCCCTTCGGCGAACACATGCTCACAACGCGTGCGAAGGGCTTGAATCGATCGATAACCGCCCTGTTGCTGAATGAGCCTCGCTTGGTTGCGAATCTGAACTTCTCGGACTTTCGCCTGGCGTTGTGCTTCCTGAGCGGGATCCTTCGCCCGGCGCTTCCAGGTTGGAATTTCTTCCATCTCTTTGCGGCGCAGCGACACGAGCGGCGTGATGCCTTGGACGAAGAGCGCTTTCAAATACTCCGTGGTGCCATACGCTTTGTCCGCGGACAAGGTCCGAATCGTGATCGACGGGTGGCGAAACCGAATCGAAGCCAGTTGCTCCAAACTCGTCTCCCGTTCCGCCGTTCCGGTGGCGAGGCTGGCCCGTCTGGACAAAATCACGCGCGACCGGACGTCGATGACGTCGTGCACCAGATACCGAGGATACGCTTCCTGGCCTTTGCCTTTCTTGTACAACCGGGCATCCGGATCCGTCACGCTTCGATGGGTCCGGTTGGAAAACGTGGTTCCACGGAAGTTTCCTCGTTCTTCGGCATGGACGCGTTCCCCTGATGGGGGAGACGGAGAAGGCGGGTCGTCATCGGGATCCCGGTCCGCATCCGGGGACTCGGTCTGTTCATCTTCCCGGGCGGTGCGGGCGAGGTAGTCCTCCAACGTTTCCACCGGAGCGAGCTTGACTTCCCGCAAGCTGTGGATCGAAGCATTCGCCCGCACTTGGGTGCCATCGGCCGCCGCATGCACATCCGGCGAGACCAGCCCCGCCGCGATGCACTGATCCACCACGTAGGTCATCAGCCGATCAAAGATTCCGTGTTGGCGCCAGCGTTTCCGTGTTTTGACGAGCGTCGTTCGATCCGGCAGTGTGGGGTGATGAGGATCCGGATGGAGCACGGATTCAAAGTCGAGACCGCAAAACCACAAGTATCCGGCATGCATGGGGAGGATCTCATACAACTCCCGCTCGGAGTGGTCGAACAAATACGAGAGCAGCATCAGGCGAAGCAGCCGTTCCGGATCCGCTGCCGGGCGACCCGTTTTTTCCGTGTACAGGGGAGCCACCCAATCGTGAATGACGGAAAAGTCAACCGCTTCGTTGATTTGGCGCAGGATATGATGTGGGGGAATCAGGTCCTCCATGTCGATGACTTGAAACAGCCGAGGCTGAGTCGAAGGGTTTTTGGGGGCTTTCATGATCCATTCACGCTCCATTCCAACGATTTTTCTTCCTTTTTCGACATAAGCCCCCTAAATCCCTGCCTTAGAGTGTACTTTTTCACCGGCCTTCTAGGCATCCACCCTCGCACCTAGATACACGCCCGAAGTGTGCCCAAAATGCCTCCGATCCCTTTTGTATCAAGGGGCAAGAGGCATTTTGTTTGCCTAGTGACTGTCGAACTCGGGATTTTATTATCTTTTCTTTTGTTTAGGCAGGGGACATATAAGCGAAATACGAATAAACAAACAATAGGTAATATACATTATTAAAAGCAAGGAAACACCTCCGGTCATGCAATAGACGGTTCCCTTCAAGGAGGATCGACAGTAGGTAGAAAATAATCCACCCAATCGTTGTCAACTCAAGGGTGGATTATTTTTTGGTTATATAATGCTCTTCTTTTCAAATGTGGAATGCAAAAGGGATATTCATTTTATATATTATCTACTTGCTTTAGTTGTCATGAACTGCTATATAAATGAAACTTAAACTTTCAACACATGAACCTGTAGAATACGTTGCTGCGATTCTATGAATATTCGATATTTCAATTGCTTCATAGATGGATGGTTTTCTGTTCTTTTACTTAGGATTAGTATTGACCAAATGAGCCAACGTTGTACGTGGGAACTCTAAATCCATATTTATATAGCTATTATACATTTGAAGAAATATTTCGATATCGTGCAGCAATATGATCATCCGGTAATCGATAATTTCCTTTACCGAACAATTTTTCTCTATAGGTTCCTTCCTCATAATCTACTCGGTATAGACCTCGTTTCTGTAATTCTGGAACTACTAGTTCAATAAAATCAACAAAAGTACCTGGTGATACATATTGTACTAGATTAAATCCGTCGATACCTGCTTCCTCAACTAAATATTGCATTTCGTCCGCAACTTTTTTCGGAGTACCTACAGATAATTTAAACCATTTACCATCGAGTTTACTCATATTATTAATAATTTCTCCGACAGATATGCTACCTATATAATCATTAGAACTATATTTAGATAAATCGTACCCAGTTCCACCTCCGTAATGTGCTAAATGTCCTTCTAAGCTCCAATATTTTTGGAAAGAATTTAATTTTTCCATTGCTTCATCATGTGTTTTTCCAACAATTACACATATTCCGGCAAACATTTTAATATGATCTGGATTACGTCCATACTTTTTGGCTCTTTTTCTTATATCGTCGACAAAAAATTTTAGAGTCTCTACATCTTTTCCACCTAAGAAAACACATTCTGCATGTTTTGCGGCAAATTCGCGTCCCCGTTCGGACATACCTGCTTGATAAATAACTGGCGTACGCTGAGGAGAGGGTTCGCATAAATGTGGTCCGGGAACTTCAAAATATTTTCCTGAGTGATTTATTTCGTGTACTTTGCGTGGATCAGTATATATATTATTTTCTATATCCCGAATTACTGCATTATCTTCCCAACTCCCTTCCCATAGTTTATAACACACTTCTAGATATTCATCTGCCAAATCGTAACGCTCATCATGTTCAAGTATTTTTTTGATACCAAAGTTCTTATCAGCACTCGGGAGATGCGAAGTTACAACATTCCAAGCAATTCTACCTTTTGTCAAGTGATCTAATGTTGACATACGTCTTGCGTGACCATATGGATGTTCATAGGTTGTTGAGAAGGTGACAGCGAATGCTAGATGTTTTGTTACATAGGCCATCGCTGAAATAAGCATTAAGGGATCATTTACAGGAATTTGAACAGCTTCACGAACTGCAGTATCCCTACTTTGTCTATAGACATCATAAATTCCAACTACATCAGCTAAAAATAAAGCATCGAATTTCCCCTTTTCTAATAATTGTGCAAGTTCTGTCCAATAATTCAAATCTGTATAACGGTGTCGCTGATTTTCAGGATGCCTCCAAAGTCCATGAGCGATATGACCTACACAATTCATTTCAAATGCATTAATATGGATTTTTTTTGTCATATATTTCCCCCTCCTAGATATTCTTTATTTTTAAAAGCTATACTTTTGCTCTTTAAATAAATTTTAATGACAAATAGATAAAATTACAAATTTTATCAATTATTAATAATAATATCTAAAAACTCACATTTCGCACCCTCTCGACGAAAATCGGGAGGATTTTTTCGTTCCGATGTCGAATGAATCCTTGACACACAAGGAAAGTGAAGGAGTTTTTCTCTCATGGATGTTCAAGTCGAAGCGGTCTATCGCAATTCTTATTTGAATATAATAAGTGCCCTATTCAAGAAACTGGGTCTGCCTCAATTGATTGACCATCTCGTGCCCGTCGATCCGCAGTGCCAAACGCGAGTCAGCGATGCCGTTCAGGCCATCCTCTACAATGTGTTTGACGGCCGGCAAGCCCTCGTTCACTTGGAACATTGGGCTCAGGAGGTCGATTGTGAGAAACTCATCCGTTCCGGGCTCCATCCTTCCCAGTTGAATGACGATGCGTTGGCCCGTCATCTCGATCGCCTGTATGAGGCTGGCATTCACAACGTCATCAGCACTTGCTTGATTCATATTTATCGCAAAGAAGGCCTTTCCCTCCGAGCCTTCCACGCCGATACGACGGACAAGACCGTTTACGGCGCGTATGAATCGGCCTCGTTAGAG